>WBUH01000010.1 GCA_008933805.1 Bacteroidota bacterium | reverse complement strand
CTCCTAAAGGCGAGGGAATTGCAAAACGTCATACCTTTTATCGTATTGGGTTTGTCGTTGGGCAAAAGTCCCCTTTTAGGGGATTTAGGGGTTCGACCTCACCCGAATTGCAGAAAAGCACGACTTCCCCAACCCCGCCCTCATCTAAAGGCGAAGGGATTGCAAAACGTCATACCTTTTATAATATTGGGTTCATCATTGGGCAAAAGTCCCCTTTTAGGGGATTTAGGGGCTCGACCTCACCCAAATTGCAGATAAGCACCGACTTCCCCATCCCCGCCCTCTCCTAAAGGCGAGGGAATTGCAAAACGTCATACCTTTTATCATATTGGGTTTGTCATTGGGCAAAAGTCCCCTTTTAGGGGATTTAGGGGTCAACCTTTTTGCTTATTTTCGCGGTTTATTACGAAACAATACGCGCGAAATGAGCAACTATAACCCGCAAGAGATTGAGAAAAAGTGGCAAAAACATTGGAAAGACACCCAAGCCTATAAGGTGGCAAACAGCAGCACAAAGCCCAAATACTATGTGCTCGATATGTTTCCTTACCCATCTGGTGCAGGGTTGCACGTGGGGCATCCATTGGGATATATAGCCAGCGATATCGTTGCGCGTTACAAACGTCATAAAGGCTTCAATGTGCTGCACCCTATGGGTTTTGATGCGTTTGGTTTGCCTGCTGAGCAATATGCCATACAAACCGGCCAACATCCTGCCGTAACTACTGCGCAAAACATTGCACGTTACAAAGAGCAATTAGATAACATAGGTTTTGGGTACGATTGGGACCGCGAGGTGCAAACCTGCGACCCCGAATATTACAAATGGACGCAATGGATTTTTTGCCAACTATTTAACAGTTGGTACGATAAAACCGCCGATAAAGCCCGTTCGATTAATGAATTGACGGATATTTTCAGCAAAGAAGGAAACACTACTGTAAATGCACACGGCGACGAAACACCAGCATTTACGGCTGCTGAGTGGAATGCAAAAAGCGAAGAAGAACAGCAACAAACATTACTAAACTATCGCCTTGCCTACCTTGCCAACAGCATGGTGAACTGGTGTCCCGAGTTGGGCACAGTGCTGGCAAACGAAGAAGTAAAAGACGGTCTTAGCGAGCGCGGCGGCTACCCCGTATTTAGGGTGAATATGCGCCAATGGTTTTTGCGTATTACCGCTTATGCCGACCGTTTGCTAAACGATTTGGAGGGCATAGACTGGACTGAAGCCCTGAAAGAACAACAACGCAACTGGATTGGCCGCAGTGAGGGTGCAAGCATTGTGTTTGACGTTCAAGGTCATAACGATAAGATAGAAGTTTTCTCTACCCGTCCTGATACTATTTACGGGGCTACCTTTATGGTATTGGCTCCTGAACACGAGTTAGTGCCCATGATTACTACCGAAGCCCAAAAAGCAGAGGTAGAAAAATACATTGACTACGCAGGCAAGCGCAGCGAGCGCGACCGTATGAGCGAGGTAAAAACCGTTACCGGTTGCTTTACGGGGGCGTATGCTACCAACCCAATGACAGGCCTACCCATACCCATTTGGATTGCCGATTATGTATTGGCGGGTTACGGCACGGGGGCTGTAATGGCTGTACCCGGCCACGATAGCCGCGATTATGCGTTTGCCAAGCAATTCGTCTTGCCCATTGTGCAGGTAGTAACCGATAAAAACAACACAGTGAGCATTGAAACCGAAAGTTTTGATGCCAAAGACGGAGTTCTGATAAACTCTGATATTTTAAACGGTCTTAGCGTTACCGAGGCTAAAAAAACCATCATAGCCAAGTTAGAAGCAATGGGCATTGGTAAAGGTAAAGTAAACTACCGCTTACGCGATGCAGGGTTTAGTCGCCAACGTTACTGGGGTGAACCTTTCCCGATTGTGTACCGCAACGGCTTGCCTTATTTGGTGGATGAAAGCGAATTACCCGTTACCCTGCCCGAAGTAGAATCGTATAAACCAACTGGCGATGGAAACTCACCGCTGGCGGCATTGGAACATTGGGTAAACACCCCCAACGGACAACGCGAAACCAACACCATGCCCGGCTGGGCGGGCAGCAGTTGGTATTTTTTGCGCTACATGGATAATAAGAACCCCAACGAGTTGGCCGGCCAAGAAGCGATTAACTATTGGCAAAATGTGGATTTATACTTAGGCGGTAGCGAACACGCCACCGGTCACTTATTGTACGTGCGTTTTTGGACGAAGTTTTTATATGACATAGGTAAAATACCCGTTACTGAACCCGCCAAAAAACTGATTAATCAAGGGATGATACAGGGCACTTCAGCTTTTGTATATCGTATAAACGGCACAAATAAATTTGTCTCTCATAACCTAAAACAAGATTATGAAACCACAGCCATACACATTGATGTAAACATTGTGGAAGGGAATGTGGTTGACTTAGAGAAGCTGCGTGCATGGCGTGATGAATTTAAGGACTCTGAGTTTATTACCAAAAACGGCAAATATGTAGTAGGCAATGAAGTAGAAAAGATGTCGAAACGTTGGCACAATGTTGTTAATCCTGATGATGTAGTTTCCAAATACGGGGCAGATACCTTGCGCTTGTACGAAATGTTTTTAGGTCCCTTGGAGCAAAGCAAACCTTGGAACACCAACGGCATTGAAGGTGTGTACCGCTTTTTGGGGAAATTTTGGAGGTTGTACAACATCAGCGAGGACGGCAAAGCCCAACTGAGCGAAGACGCTCCAACCAAAGAAGAACTGAAAGTGTTGCACAAAACCATCAAAAAAACGGCTGAGGATATCGAAGGGTTTTCGTTTAACACCACCGTTAGTGCTTTTATGATTTGCGCCAACGAGCTTAGCCAGTTAAAGTGCAACAAACGCCAAATATTAGAACCCTTGTTGGTGTGTATATCGCCCTACGCCCCCCACATAGCCGAAGAACTATGGGCAGCTTGTGGTAATACTAACAGCATTTTGGATGTTGAGTTCCCTGCGTTTAACCCTGAATGTTTGGTAGAGAATGTGTTTAGCTACCCTGTTTCCATCAACGGTAAAACCCGCGAGCAAATAGAGTTTCCATTGGATGCCGACGAAGAAACCATAAAAGCAGGTGTACTTGCCAACGAAACCGTCCAAAAATGGATGGAAGGCAAGCCCATCAAGAAATTCATCCTTGTTAAAGGACGAATTATTAATGTGGTTGTATAGAGAAGTTTTAAGTTTTCTGTTTGCAGTTTTTGAGAGCCTCGTGCGCAGCTTCCCCCTATCAAGGTGGGAATACAAGGGGGTGTCAGTCATGCTGAACTTGTTTCAGCATCGCATAACTATTCTCAATACTAATGAGATCCCGAAGCTAGTTCGGGATGACAGCGATATTCCTCCTCCTAAATCCTCCTCTCCAGGAGGACATTAGGATGCAGACTTACTTTACAATCTTCACAAATGTTAATACTCGTTCGCAGTTCAATGTCCCCCGCTTGCGGGGGTAGGGGGTGGAAAATCACGCAAAAGTCATGCTGAACTTGTTTCAGCATCGCATAACTATCCTCAATACCAATGCGATCCCGAGGCAAGCTCGGGATGACAGCGATATTCCTCCTCCTGAATCCTCCTCTCTAGAAGGACATTTGGGTGCAGACTTACTTCACAATCTTTATGAATATTAATACTCGTTCGCAGTTCAATATCCCCCGCAGGCTGGGGTAGGGGGTGGAAAGTATTGCAAAAAGGGTGGATTTCAATCCGCCGAAATGTACCCCAACCACTTCACATGACGTTAATCTAACAATTGGTTTTATAGCTTGTTGATAAAGAGTGATTTGTGTTAAGGCTTGCCAAATGTGGTACGCAACATTTAGTAATAAACTATAAACAATTACTTTTCTTTATCGTAACTTTGGAATTTGACAATACCCTGACCGTACCCTATTTTGATACTGACAATGAAGCCGCGACTTAGATGGATGCCCAAACCTCAACCCGACTCTCAGTTGGTAGAGCATCTTAGTTCGCAGCTAAACATAGGCGATTCGCTGGCATCTTTGCTGGTGATGCGGGGTATAGCAACCTTTGAAGAAGCCCGCCGGTTTTTTCGCCCACAACACTCTGATTTACACGACCCATTCCTGATGAAGGATATGGATAAGGCCATTGAGCGCATCGAAAAGGCTATTGCAGCCAACGAACGCATTATGGTGTATGGTGATTATGACGTTGACGGCACTACATCGGTTGCAGTGGTGTATTCGTTTTTTAAGAAAATTTACTCGAACATAGAGTATTATATCCCCGACCGCTACAAAGAGGGATACGGCATATCGGAAATGGGTATTGACTATGCTGCCGAAAGCGGTATCACCTTGATTATTGCTCTTGATTGCGGTATTAAGTCGTGTGATAAAATTGAGTATGCCAAGCAAAAAGGTGTAGAGTTTATTATTTGCGATCACCACTTGCCCGGTGAAATATTGCCCGATGCCTCTGCTGTGCTTGATCCTAAACGTCCCGACTGCGAATACCCTTTTAAAGAGTTGTCAGGATGTGGTATCGGGTTTAAGTTGTGCCAAGCTTACAGCGAGAAAAACAACATCGATATTGAGGAACTGTATGAATACTTAGACCTTGTAGCAGTGAGCATTGCCTCTGATTTGGTGAAGATAACCGACGAAAACAGGGTGTTGGCGTATTTCGGGCTTCAAAAAATTGCCGAAAATCCACATTCAGGGTTAAGAGCATTATTGGAGTTTTATAAACCCAAAGAAGAATATTCCATCAGCGATTTAGTGTTTTCAGTAGGCCCTCGTATTAATGCGGCGGGTCGCGTAGCACACGCACAGGCTGCGGTGCAACTGCTTACTGAAACCGATATTGTAAAGGCTCGTGAGTTTGCACAGGTATTGAACCAACAAAATACAGAGCGTAAAGAGTTTGACAGCAACACCACCGATGAAGCCCTTAGTATGATTGAGGCGGATAGCGCATTCGGTACACGTTTCAGTAATGTGCTGTTTAATTCAAGCTGGCACAAAGGGGTGATTGGTATTGTGGCCTCGCGACTAATCGAAAAATATTATAAGCCTACTATTATCCTTACCGAATCGGAAGGTAAAGTAACAGGCTCAGCCCGTTCGGTAAACGGGTTTGATATCCACGCCGCCATTGATGCTTGCGGACATCTTTTGCTGCATTACGGCGGACATAACCATGCCGCAGGTTTATCGTTATTACCCGAAAACCTTCCCGCGTTTTTGAATGAGTTTGAACGGATTGTAAAAAATACTATCGACGAGCATAGTTTACACCCCACGATTGATTACGACGCTGAGATTGATTTAACAGATATCACAGGTAAGTTTACCCGCATATTGAAACAGTTTTCACCTTTCGGGCCGGGCAACATGAACCCTGTGTTTTTAACCCGCGACTTAAAGGTAAAAGACGGAATGGCGCGCGTGGTGGGTAATAACCACCTTAAGCTGACAGTAACCGATACGGATGAGATTATCAGTTTTGAAGCCATTGCATTTGACTTTGGCCACTTTTGCAAAACGCTGTTAGACGGGCCGTTTGATTTGTGTTATACTATCGAGGAAAACACGTTTAACGGTAAAACCACTCTGCAATTCAACATAAAAGATATTAAACCACACGCTGTAAACGGTTTCGATGGCAATTAAAGGCACTGTTTCATTAGAGGGAATCGAATTTTTTTCGTACCACGGTTTGTATGATTTTGAGCGCGAAAAGGGCAACACCTTTATCGTGGATGTTTTTATGCAACGCCAATACGAAAGCAATGAATTACACAGTCTTGTAGCCACTATTGATTATGAAAAGGTGTATGCCCTTGTTGAGGCCGTGATGGCCGAGCCTGAAGCCCTGCTTGAGACGGTTGCGCACAAGATGCAGGTTGCCATTACTGCTGCATTTGGCAATGTTGAAAAGCTTACCCTGAAAATAAAAAAGAAAAACCCACCGATAAAAAATGCTAAACTAAGCTATTCGGCATTCCAGTTAGAGTGGGACGTAAACTCTGTAAAGTAAAAAGTGGTTGCTCCAAACACCACACTATCCATCGGATTTTTATCTGTAATCTTACTGCTTGATACTACTAAAGGCCCAGTTGTTTTTGTTGTATCTAACACACTACTCCAATTCTCAGCATTCACAAAGCGGTACTTACCAAGTCGATTAAAATCATCAAAATCGGCTTTGTAATACTCCTTTTCAAGCTCTTTAAAATCTTTTGGAGCGATGTCGCAAAACGTTATCAGGTATAGGTAGCTTTCGCCTGTAGTATTCTCAATATAAATATTAGAAAACTTGTCTTTATAGTTGTTTAGCTTTTGATACATCAGCACCAGTTGGTGCTGTTGGTTTCGGCTGCGTAAATCCACAGAGTTGTGATAGCTGTATGCAGTACTTAAACAAACGATGAACAATACAACCAGCCCTGAACTATGAACCCACGTTGTAAGTTTTTCATTTTTAATCAATCGGGTAAAAAATACCCATCCAATAGCAGTACAAACAGGGGCTAAAATTGCCAATCCCGAAGCCCTTAACGCATGAGGGTTTGCATACGTAAGTGCCGCAGGTAATAGCGCAGCAAGCAAAGTAAGGGCAATAAGTACAGCCGGAAATTTGCCGGCGAACTTTTTATAGTTAATCAACAGTAAAATAATGCCTACGTAAAAGAATACAATTTCAATGGGGTATAGCCTGTAAATACTAAGGTTGTTATGTGTGCCGGATGAAAAGAACAAAAACTCAGGACTTAGATTGAGGGCAAAGTTTTTAAGTACCGCTCCCCAACTTTCCAATGAGTTAAGGGGCAGGCTTTGTGTTTTGGCGCGGGCAAAAAATAATTCGGGGTTTTGCAGTAAGGTGTACAGTTGCGGAAAAGCACCCAGCAAGCCGCCAATACCCAAAAACAGCAGTGGCTTGACTTTATTTTTAGTGGTGATAAAAACATCAACCGCAATTACAACTGCCAATACCAACGCTGTGATTTTTGATGCTTGGTAAGCGTTGGAACTAAACCCCGTTACAAACCCTAATAGCAGCAATCCCCACAAATTAGTATAAGTAAGCACTCGGTATTTTTGCCACAGGTACAATACTAAGGCGATGAACAAGAAGGGCAATACAGCCCCTTCGTGCGCCATGCGTGAGAAAAGTATGTGCCAGCCTGATAAACCAGCAACAGCTAACCCTGCAATGGCGGTAGGGATTGAAAAACTGTTTCTTAAAAATAAAAACAAAAGCCATAGTGCAATAAGACTGAGCAACGCATTGGTAATTCTTGCAGCACCTACTGAAAATCCTGTGAGTTTATAAACCCCTGCAAAAATCCATGCTTGTAGCGCGGGGCGGTTATCACCGTCGCCCAAACCGCGTGCAATACATGGGTTGGGGGTGTCCCAACGGTCTTTCCCGGTTTCGGCAATACTTCGGCCGTCATAAATATTACTCAGTTCATCCTGATTAATAGCCAACGGATACTGCAAAGGTTTGTACAACCGCAAAAAAGCTGCTGCAAGCAACAATAAGACAACCAGCAGTTTTTGTGGGCTACTAAGTCCGTTCACAATCAGTTGTTATGACTTCGTAAAATCATTTCGCATACCTTCTTATCAATAGGGAAGGTGAGTATGTCGGGCGATAGCTCGTTTAACGACACCCAATGAAAACGGATGCGGTGTTCGTTAGCTACCTCAATCCAGTTTGTATTTATAGGTTGTTCCTTGTGCAATCGTTCAATAAAATAATAGATAGAAAAAACCTGGTCGGTTTCAATAAAAACGCTTCGTTGGAAAAAATCGGTGGTGTATAAATGTCCTAATACATCAACATCCATATTCAGTTCTTCTTTAATCTCACGCTTCAAACATTCTATCGGTCCTTCGCCGGGATTTAGCCCCCCGCCGGGGTATTTTGTCATTTCACGTTCCATATACACTTCGTCGGCCAGCAAAATGTTTCCGTCTTCAATCAAAATGCCGTACACGCGTATATTAAATCGGGTAATCGGTTGCATAATATTCAGTTTATGAGTTAAAAAATTAAACCTTACTCGTATGTCGCAATTTTTTCTTTTTCACCCTTGCAGGCACATTAGGGTCAACGGCAATCACGCTCACATTGCCGTCCGTTTCAAAAACAGCCAGTTCCACCTCGTAAAAGCCGTGTAAACCGTGTTCGCGGATGGCCGTCATTAATTCATCCTCTGTCATTTTCACTTTATCCAAGTTGTTCTTCTGCAATTTCCCTTCATAAATCAGCATCACAGGTTCGCCTTGTATCAACTTGTTTAACATGGGAAATCTGAACTTTAAAAGTTTCAGTATGTAGTTTAATAAAAACAATACTCCACCTGATATAATTCCACCCTCAAGGCTGGTGTTTTCGCCCACCATTGAGTTTTGAACGGAGTTACTAATCAGCAAAATAAAAACCAAATCAATAATAGAAAGCTGCGATAATTCCCGCTTACCCAAAACAATCATACCGGCCACTAAAAGCAAGTAAATTACCGTAGTGCGGAAACCCACATCGGCCAGCATATTTAAAAGGTTTTCCATTGTCGGTTTTTTTCAAACCAAAGATAAAACTAACTTCGAACCTTGTAGTAACGCCACATGAAAACTTATTTAATTAAAAATGCCCTGATTGTAAACGAGGGCAAAACAGCCGAAGGGGATGTACTTGTTAAAGACGGTTTTATCGATAAAATAGGGGTGGGTTTGAGCCACGAAACAGCAACCGTGATTGAGGCTGAGGGTTTACACCTGTTGCCGGGGGCCATTGACGACCAAGTGCATTTTCGCGAGCCTGGTCTTACTCACAAAGGAGAAATATACACCGAAGCAAGGGCGGCAGTTGCGGGAGGGGTTACCTCGTTTATGGAAATGCCCAATACCGTGCCCGGAGCAGTAACTATAGATTTATTAGAACAGAAATACAGTCGTGCAGCCCAGTGTTCATTGGGCAATTACTCGTTTTATATGGGTACTGCCAACAGCAATAATATTGATGAAGTACGCAAAGTGAACCCCAAAAACGTATGCGGGGTAAAGATATTTATGGGTTCATCAACAGGGGATATGCTGGTGGACAACGGCACACTTGAAACCTTGTTTGCCGAAGCGGGTATGCTGATTGCCACTCACTGCGAAGACGACCCGATGATTAAAGAAAACCTTGAGCGTTACAAACAACAATACGGGGATGATATTCCTGCTAAATATCATCCGTTGATACGCAGTCGTGAGGCTTGTTATAAGTCATCGTCGTATGCCATTGAGTTGGCTAAAAAGCACGGTACAAGGTTACATATTTTACACATTTCAACAGCTGAGGAACTGGCGTTGTTTGATAACACCAAACCTTTGAAAGAAAAGCAAATAACTGCTGAAGCCTGCATACACCATTTGTGGTTTAATGATGCCGATTACGAAAAATGGGGCAATTACATAAAATGGAACCCTGCGGTGAAGACTGCTGCAGATAGCGAAGCGATTTTCAACGCGATACTTGACGGTCGTATTGACGTAATTGCTACCGACCACGCGCCGCACACCATTGAAGAAAAAGAACAGGCTTATACCAAAGCTCCTTCGGGCGGGCCGTTGGTGCAACATTCGGTGTTGGCAATGCTGGATTTTTACAAAAGAGGGAAAATCAGTCTTGAGAAAATAGTAGAAAAAATGAGCCACAACGTGGCCGATATGTTTGCTATAGACAGGCGTGGTTTTATACGCGAGGGGTATTACGCCGATTTTGTGCTGGCGGATTTAAACAAAAACACCACGGTAACAAAAGAGAACATTTTTTATAAATGCGGATGGAGTCCGTTTTTGGGGCACACTTTTGGCAGTTCAATTTCAAAAACCTTTGTAAACGGACATTTGGTGTATGATAACGGCACGTTTGATGAAAGCCGTTTAGGACAACGGATGTTGTTTTTAAGGGATTAACTGAACAAAAAACTATGAAAAAGAACTTAGTACTATTGTTAACTGTTTTATCAGCGGTAGTATCTGCTAATGCCCAATTAGATGCTGAAAGTCAAAAGAAACTGGCAGACAAAAAGGCTGCGGCCAAACTTACCAATACTGTATTGTGGATGTATGATACCGTTTACAGGCAGGGCGATGCCTATTGCTTGTTGAAAAGCCGTAGGATATCGGATGAAGGGAACGAATACGTGGTGAAGAATCTTGCAAGCCAAGAGGTGATATACATAACTGAGCCGGGTGATGTGACGAAACTGGTAGGGAAGCTAACCGGTGATGTTAATGTTGAATTCTCGTTTATCAAGGAACGTCAAAAACTGGACGTGCCAAAAAAATCAATAACCACATTGCCTGATTTTATTGTTGAGCATAATTTGGTGGCTAACGGTGCGGGTAACATGGCTGCAGTTAAAAAACTACTGGCAATGCATAGCGATAAAAATCCGCAGGGTTTTACTGCTAATGTGAACAAGGATAGTTTGGATGTAGTGATGGCCGCAGGAGATAGTGTAAAGAAGGCTGAAATAGCCGTAAAGCCTACTCAAACTGATACGGGAAAATATGCTCCTGTAGTGCGAAACAAGAAGGCCAAGCTCATTGTTGAGAATTATAAGATAATGCAAGACGGTGTTTTGGTAGGCAGATACGATAAAACATCAAAAGGAGATGATAGCAAATCGCTATATACCTTTAAATCGCCTGATTGGAAAGAAGTAGCCACTGCCACCAACGGTGGTTTAGGGTCTATGACGTGGGAAATTGCCATAAAAGGGGTTGCGAAGAAAGAGATAGTGCGCACAGGAATGGTGCCCGATAAGGCATTGAAACAGATTGTTGAGTTTTTGGTGAATAACAACCATTTATAGTTTTTCGCGGCACATTTTTTGATTTTATTCAAGTATGAATTTTTTGAGTAAGCATAAGCTAACCATTATCGGGATTGCGGTAGGTGCTGTAGCAGGCTTTTTGTATTGGAATTTTGTAGGCTGTGACAGCGGTACTTGCGCCATTACCTCAAAACCGTTTAACAGTTCTGCCTACGGAGCTATGATGGGCGGCTTGTTGTTCTCAACCTTTAAGAAGTAAGATGAAAACGTTTCAAGAATTAATAAACTCAGAAACCCCCGTATTGGTTGATTTTTCAGCCGAGTGGTGCGGTCCTTGTAAAACAATGGCTCCCATTTTAAAAGATGTAGCAGGGAAGATTGGCGATAAAGCCAAAATTATCAAAGTGGATGTAGACAAGAATCCACAAGCTGCACAAGCCTTTAATGTGCAGGGTGTACCCACGTTTATCTTGTTTAAAAACGGCGAGGTAAAATGGAGGCAATCAGGAGCTATGCCCGGTCACATACTTGAACAGGCCATAGCACAAAACAGCTGATAACTATAGCTGCACGCGCAACGTAGCTGTTACATTTATGCCCGGTGCACTAATACCCGAGGCAAATACCCTGTAATTTTGGTCTAAAAGGTTTTCAATCCCTAGCTGGAAGGTAGTAAACTGGTTTACAGCATAGGCTCCGCGCAAGTTTAGTGTATACCATGCAGGCATACCTTCGGGGGTAGCATCGTAGTAGTTGTCTTCACCTACTAAGTTGTAATCGGCCAGTTTTTTAGCTCCGTTGAACAAAGTGAAAAACTCCAAGTTAATTTTATTGTGCAACCACTTTACACCTGCACGGCCAAAAACGGGTGCAATGTGGTCTAAGGGGTAGCCGGTGCTGTCGGTTTTTATTCTGCCGTAAGTATAGTTTACAGCTCCGTTCAGTTCAAAATCTTTGGCAAATGCCCAGCGCGCTACCAATGCGCCGCCATACAAATAAGCCTTGTTTGCATTTTGTGCAGCATACACACGGCTCATCGTTCCATCGTAGCTTATACTGTCGCTGCCGTTTAGTTGGTAGGGCAGGGTAACAATAGCGCCGCTGTATAAAGTGTACCAGCCTGTTGCTTCAATGATAGTGCGTTTACCAAACTGTTTCGAGGCTTTTAGTTCTGCATTGTAAGTATATTCAGGCTTTAAATCCTCATTAGGAACAATTAATAATTTTTGCTTAGGGTCTGAGTCAAACACCTTACCCATGTCGTCTACATTAGGTGCGCGAAAGCCGGTTGCAACCAATGCCGCAAAACGCCATCCGTAATTGCCGTTATAAACAATCCCTAACTGACCATTAACAGAACCATTGCGTTGCGCTGCCGAAGGGAAAGGAAGTTTTGTGAATACAGTATCTGAAAAATCAGCGTTAAGCGTAATGAAGTTACCACGAAGTCCGGCGTTCAATACCCAATGTTTGCCCATCTCACGGTTTAGGGTGGCATATAAGGCACTGTATAGCATATTGCTGCCGCCACCGGGGTAACGGGTGGTGGCTTTGCCTTCGGTTCCGGTAATTATGTTTACGGTTTTAGCGGTTGAGGTTACATCGTTATAGTTTACTTCGGCACCGTAACGTAATTCGTTTTTACCGATTGACTCTTGAAAATCAGCGTTAACAGATATTACCTGTACCTTCTCATAACGGTCGGTGCGTGTAGGTTTTTGCCAACCCCTGTTGTGGCGACTTTCTTTAACACTTTGCCATGAAGCGGTTATACGACCATATTCCCGATACACCTTCATTGTTTCGTATGGTTTTGGTTTAGTTACCACATTTCTTGATAGTTTGGCGGTATAAGCCAGCATAATCCGCTCTTCAGGTCCATAAAACCATTCCGCATTGGTGTATCGGTTGGTGGTTGGGTTTTCGTTTAAAAAGCGGTTGGCGGCTACCTTGGCGTTTCCGGCTGAGTCGGTTAAACTCATCCTGTCGTAGCGGGGTACGTTTCCGGTGGTTGAATATTGGAAGTTTACAAGGTGTGAAACATCACCCGTTTTAAATTTCAATTTTTGAATAACATCTAACTGTTCATACCCTGATGCTGTTTGCACCAAGGGATTGTGGTTGGCCAGCATGGTGTCGCGGTCGTTAATACGTTGATAGAAGTAAGAGTTTTTCCAAGCTTCACGGTCTCCTGAAAGCCCCACAGAGCCTTGCCTTAAAGCTCCGTATTGACTGTATGAGAAACTTGAAAACCAAGCTACTTTATCCCAACCTAAATTAAAGTTAAAATTGCCCGAAAGCTGATTGGCTGCCGATGCGTAGCGTGCCATGGCACCCGCATGCAGTCTTGCACTCACTGTATCTGTAGAGCTTCTGTATATAGGCTCCGATGTCATAAAGTGCATCACCCCGCCTAATGCATCGCTTCCGTAAACAACACTGCCCGGGCCTTGAACAATCTCTACACGTTCTAATATGTTGTTATCAATGCGCAGTACGTTTTGTAAGTGTCCGCCCCGGTATATGGCATTGTTCATCCGCACGCCATCAACCACAATCAGTACTTTGTTGGCCTCAAAACCACGCATTATGGGACTGCCGCCGCCTAACTGGCTGCGCTGTACCAATACGTTACCGTTGTCTTGCAATAAATCAGCGGTGTTGGGTTGGCCTGCAAAGGCTATATCGCGCTGTTGCAGTATAACAATGCTTTGTGCAACGTCTTTCTTTTTTTCTACAAATTTTGATGCTGAAACTACTACTTCTTCTACCTCAACAGGTTTAGACAGCAGTTTTACTTTCATTACCAGTACAGGTATTTGGATGTTAGGGATGGTTACACCCTTTAGCCATTCATCGTAATACCCGTAAGCACTTACCATGATAGAATCGTAAGCGGCAAAGTCTTCTCTGCTCAGGGTGTCTTTTAATTTGTAGAGTGTGGTGCCCTTAATGCCTTGTATTTTATAAGCCGTAATGTCGGCTTTAGTAAGGTCGTCTACAGGTTGCAGTTTCACCCTTTGGCCTGATACATAGTGAGCTATAAATAAAAAAAGCAGTGATGCCACTGCTTTTGCTATACCTTTTTTCATATTGGGCTATTGCAAAATGGTTTTCAATATAGCAGAAATTATTTTACCGTCGGCTTTACCTCCCATTTCTTTCATTGCTACGGGCATTACTTTGCCAGTATCGGCGGGGCTTTTAGCACCTGTTTCTGCTACAATTCGTTTAAGAATAACCGTAATTTCTTCTTCGCCCATTTGCTTCGGAATGTATTCTTCAAGCACGGCCAATTCTTCGCTTTCTTTTTGCACTAAATCGTTGCGGTTTTGTGCCGCAAATATGTCAATCGAATCTTTGCGTTGTTTGGCCAGCTTTTGCAAGGCTTTCATGTATTCATCATCCGTAGGAGGGGTTTGCCTTCCTTCTTGGGTGTTCAGTATCAGCAAAGCGGCTTTCATGCCTTGCAGTGTGCGCGTACGTGCGGCATCGCGTGCTTTCATCGATGCCATTAAATCGGTACTTATTTTATCAAATAGCGACATCTTGTTTCTCCTCTTATTTTTCTAAGTAAAAATGAAATGTATCTCCCCTAAGTCCAATTCGCATGGTTTCTAAGGGTATTACTTCGTTGGGGGCTATGTTTCCAAGGCTCACATTGGCTCCGTATTGTTTTATGAACCAAAGCTGCTGGCCTTTTTGCGGGGCTTCCCAAATAATTTTATCTTGTGGTATGCGGGTTAGTATCTCTTCTATCAAGCCTGAGCGTATCTCACCTGTTCCTCTAAAAATACCTACGTTTCCGCTTTCGCGTGCTTCAGCTATTACTTTCCAAACACCGGCCTCAATCTCTTTGGTCATCATATCAATCCACTTGTACGGAGGGATGATTTTTTCGGCATCTTTTGAGCCTACTTCTGATATCACAATAAAGTCTTGTGCAAAACGGCGAATGTAGTTGCATTTATCTTCCTGTGTCATATCCAGCGAACCGTCGGATATTTCAAGGTGTTTAAGGTTATACTTTTTCAGCAAATCAACATAATCGTTCAGTTGGTTGCGTGCCACAAAGGCCTCAAATAAAGTGCCGCCAAAGTAAACGGGTATGCCTGCTTCTTGATAGAATGCAATTTTTTTATCAAGGTTGGGTGAGATGATAGAAGTACCGAACCCAAGTTTAATCAAATCAACGTAGCCGGCGGTCATCTCTATAAAATCCTCGGCTTCGCGCAAACTAAGGCCTTTATCCATTACCATGGTTAGGCCGCTGTTGCGGGGTTTTTCACTTCGTGCTGGTAGTTGGCTAAGTGGAAAATTATACATGTTTGGCATACAGGGCAAATGTATTGGTTTTGCCTAAATAAATAGTGTAAAGGGTGATGAAACCACCGATTACAGGTATGAATTAATGGTGGTTTGAATAGCTATTGAATCTTTGAATGACGGAGCGTACTCAAAAAACAGGTGATGCTCTGCTGCATTGGCTTCTAATGCCGTTTGCAGGTTTTCAAGACCTTTTACTGAGTTGCCGGCGTTAAAGTAATAGGCCGCCAAACGGTAGTATGCTTGGTGGTACTCGTCAAAATACTTCAGCGAGTTTTCAAGCAAGTCAATTGCTTCTTGGGTATTACCTTGTTTAATCAATACAAACGACCAATCCAGCCACGTTTCGTAGCTGTATGGGTCTAGCGAGGTTGATTTTTTATAAGCTTTCTCAGCGTCTTCAAAATAGTTCAGGTGGTAATATACTCCGCCTAATGAAAACCAGTATTCGGCATCGTCTTCTTCAAGACTAATGGCACGTTTCATAAAGCTAAGGGCATCAAAATAGCGCTCTTCGGCTTCAAAAGTAATACCTATACCAAACCATGCTTCGGCCAGTTTTGGGTTTAGCTTGGTAGCCTTTTTATAAAAGCTGCGGGCTTCAACCATCTGCTCCATTTTTTCGTAGCAGCTGCCAATATTACAGTATATAATGGCATCGGGGCCTTCAAGCTCAATGGTTTGTTTGTAGCTGTCAACAGCTTCTTTGTATTTCTCCATCTCAACAAGGCAATTGCCTTTGTTAAAATAGGCCGAACTGAAGTTTTCGTTAATGGCTATCGAGAAATCGTATGCCCAAATGGCTTTTTCGTATTTCTCAAGTTTGTAAAGTATAGTGCCTAAGTTGTACCAAGCAGCATACGAATAGGGTTGTTGGTCGATGTACTGCTCGTAAAAAACCACACTGTCTTCCAAGCGGTCCATTACCTCATAGCAGTAAGCTACCTCGTACAGCACCTGTTCGTTTTCAGGCTCAAGTTCTAAAATGGCTAATAACAGGTTTAAGGCTTCATCATATTTACCCCAGTTTTGATAGGCATACGCCATGTTAAGGTAAATTTCTGCCTTCTCTTCAGTAAGTTCAAGTGCCTTGTTATAGTTATCTATCGCCTCTTCAAAGTTTTCCATTTGGTCAAACACTTCCCCTTTCACTATAAATACTTCATAGTTATAAGGCTCAAGTGTTTCGGCTTTCTCAATGGCAGTCAGGGCTTCTTCAAAATCGCCCAGTACACAACTTATTTGCGATTGCTTTAAATAAAAAATAACGTAGGCAGGGTATTGTTCCATTGCAAATTCAATCACTTGCAAGGCCTTCTTCAGTTTGTTTTCGTTAAAATAATAATCTACCAGTTCCTCTAACTCATCAGGGTCAAAAAAGGCAGGCTCATTATTTTGCAACATCCTCTCATATCGTTCAGCATTTGACTGGATATCTTCTCCTAAGAAATCATCACCTTCCATCATCGTCTTAATACAAATTAGTGGTATAACAAATCTAACTAATAATGTGTGCTTATTGGTTTAGGGATATATTAAGTTATTTACCCTTAATCAACACCTCATAATAGTAACGTAATTACCTGTAGCAAATAGTATGCAAACAATTGTGCGTTAGTTAAAACAGTCATATTGTCGCAAAATGCTTTTATGGCAGGCTACACTACCTGTATTTGTATATGCCATTATGATGCCGAATAAATAAAAAAGGGGGCTAATGCCCCCTCTTTTTTATTAATGGCTAAAATTCGAATACTTATTGCTTGATGAAAGGTATTGCCTGCATGGCGTCAGCTCCTGAAATAACTGTGTAATAGTTACCGGCAGGTAGCTCAGCTACGTTAATGGCAATATTGTGTTTTGATGCGTCAAGTTTACCTGAGTAAACTTCTAGTACTTCACGGCCACTGATATCTGTTACTGCTATGCGCACGGTTTGTGCTTGTTTCAATTCAAATTCAAACGAAGTTGAAGTGGTAGCAGGGTTTGGATATAGTTTAGCTGTAAAAGCGTTCACATCAGGGTTGTTGATTGAAGTTGTCAAATTCCAGTAGTATGACCAAGGAGAGAAACCACCGTCGTTTTTAGCAACTACACGCCAGTAATGTACTTTATCAAACATTATTGGGCTGTTGTTTGGGATAGTATAAGTGGGGGTAGTGGTACCTACTAAACGGGCAGTATCAGTAAATGAGTTGAATGTAGAAATATGCAGATAGAAGCTATCAGCAGGGTATGGGCCGGTTTCAGTCCAAGTAAACGTTGGCCTGCGTGAGTGTTGTACGCTGGCAGTTTTTGGAGTTAGGTTAACTGGCCTTTGAGGAGGGTTAATAGCACTTGTGGTAAAGCTGAAAGTATCAGAGTTACGGCTGTAGAAGTTGTCATCGTTACCGGCAGCTACAGTCCAGTGGTAAGTAGTGCTTGGGTTTAGCAACCTGTTATTATCTTGGAACCACAATACCGAGTTTTTATCAGAAGAGTCGCTGTAAACAATCGAAGTAAGATTGTGGTCGGTAGCAACTATGATACGGTAGCGGGTTGTTTGGTCTGAAGTTGTCCAATCAAAAGTTGGGGTAAGGTATTGGTTAACCGAACCATCAGCAGGTGCAAGTAATTTTGGTTTTGTTGGCGGGAAAAACGAGCTTTCAAAGCTGAACACGTTTGACCATGCGCCCCATCCTGCTTCGTTTTCTGACCTCATGCGCCAGAAATAGGTAGTGCCTATTTTCAAGGTATCGTATGAGAATTCCAAAACGTTTTTACCGCTGTTTAGTACACTGTCGATACGCAATGTATCAGTGAAGCCTTGTGTGGCCGACAGTTGTATTTGGAAGTTTATGGCACGGGGAACGTTGGCCCATATAAAATCAGGGAATACGGGAGTGTTTTTAAAGTTGTTGGTTGGTTTTAGCAACGCTGGAGCCAACGGCAAGTTATCGATGGTTCTGAAAGTGCTTCTTGCTGACCATGGGCCGGCACCAATCATATCAATACCTTGTACGCGCCAGTAGTAGTTTACGTAGTTTGAAAGTAAACCCTTGCGCAGTTTGTATAAAATGTTTGCTCCTTGTGTTGTATCCAATACAAGGGTATTAAAAGACGTATCTGTAGAAATTTGTAGCCTGAAACTATCAACTGTAAATGTGTTGTTCCAAATCAAGTTTTCGTTTAGGCCTACTTTCACAGCACCGTCGGCAGGGAAAGCCGGAGTTGGGGCTCCCGGTTGTGCATAGGCAGCACCTCCGAAAAGTAAGGCAAAAGCAAGTAAAACTTTAGTAGTAGCTCTTTTCATCACACAAAAATATTAAGTGGCGCAAAATAATTAATGATATACCATTTTCCAAATATACCTAACCTTTCGGCAGGCACGGTGTTTTATTCGTTAAACATTGTAGTTATAACATTCCCTCATCAGCAAAGCTATAAAAACCTGTTTCGGCAACTATTACATGGTCGATAACTTTCACATCCAATAGCTTGCCTGCTTCTTTCAGACGGTTGGTTAGCAAAATATCCTCGTTGCTGGGTTTTAAACTGCCCGAAGGGTGGTTATGCGCCAGTGCAATACTGGCCGCCCCTTCGTCAATTGCCAGCCTGAATATTTTACGGGCATCAACTGCCGTGCTTGTCATTCCTCCCTCGCTCACCTGTCGTTCACCAATTATTTTCAGTCCTTGGTTTAGCAACAATATCCAAAACTCCTCGTGCATCAAATCGGCCAGTTTGGGTTTAAACAGGTCGTATATGTCCTTGCTGTGCCCAATTGATTTTTTCTGCTTCACCTCGGCTATTTGCCTTCTTCCTCCCAATTCAATGGCTGCAACAATGCTAATTGCCTTTGCTTCGCCAATTCCGTCAATCTTTACCAACTCTTTAACGGACATTTTTGCCAAATGGTTGATGTCGTCGCCACATTTTTTTAAAATTTCTCTGGCCAAATCAATCGCCGACTTGGATTTAGTACCTGTACTTATCAGTATTGCCAGCAGTTCAGCCTGTGATAAGGTGCCTTTTCCGTGCAACATTAATTTTTCTCTGGGGCGGTCTTCTTGTGCCCATTGTTTAATGGGGGTATAAATAATTCTGTTCTCCATATACGGGTCCGGCGGTTTATCCGGTATGCTTTATACGCCTGTTGCGGTAAGAGTAAACGAGGTAACTTAACCACAAATAACCCACAACTGTCTTTGTGCTTTTGCATACGTTACATTTAGTATTATTTTCGCACTATCTGCGTTTATAATA
Organism: Bacteroidota bacterium; assembly: GCA_008933805.1. NCBI lineage: Bacteria > Pseudomonadati > Bacteroidota > Bacteroidota bacterium. The sequence goes on along the minus strand of WBUH01000010.1, from coordinate 156,578 downwards.
TATAATGGGTAAAAACAAAACATCGGGTTCATCGGCCATCCCTACGGTAATCAGTATTGCAATGGTACTTTTTATGCTTGGGTTGCTGCTGGTGGTGCTGTTTACAGCACGCAAGCAGTCGATAGCGCTGCTTGAGAATGTAGAGATGACCGTGATGTTTAAGCCTGATGCCGACGAAGCCGAAGTGCAGAAAATAAAAACGGCTATTGAAGGAAACCAGAAGGTGAAAAGTGTGCAGTACCTTGATAAGGTGGCTGTGAACAAAGCATTTTCTGATGAAATAGGGAAGGATTTTGTGAGTACTATCGGGTATTATCCGTTAGGTAGCGAGTTGAGGGTGTATTTTAAATCGGAGTTTGCTTCTGAAACTAATTTGATTGAGGTAAAAACCTCGTTGCTTGAATATACCTCTGTACGCGATATTGTTTACAAAGCCAACTTGCTGGATAAGATTAACGAAAACGTGAGCAAAATTGGCGGCATTTTGCTGGCTCTCTGCATCATCTTTTTGTTGGTTTCAGTAACACTGATTAACGGCACAATACGCTTGGGATTGTTTTCTCAGCGTTTTTCAATAAAAACCATGCAACTGGTGGGTGCCACCGATGGTTTTATTATGAAGCCTTTTGTGGCGAAAGCCATTGTACACGGCCTATACGGCACTCTTATAGCATTATTGCTGTTGGGCGTTGTGGTGTATGGCTTTTATATGTATGAACAAGAGCTGGTAACTTATCTTAACTGGCTTGAGTATGCAATGGTAGGAGGGGCGTTGGCTCTTTTTGCCTTTTTGCTTACCCTTATAAGCAGTACCTTTGTAACCCGCAAATATTTGCGCATGCAAGTGGAACGATTGTATTAATATTGAACTTGAAATAATTATCACAATGTCAAAAGAAACTAAAACCACCACTACTAAAGAAACCAAAAGTGTGAACGGACCACGCAGTTTTGTGTTTGGCAAAGAAAATTATATCCTTATGTTGGCCGGTATAGTGGTGCTAACCATTGGTTTTGCTTTGATGGCAGGACCTGCCGATGGTGATATTTTTGAAGCACGCCGTATTACTGTTGCTCCCGTTATTGTGATTGCAGGTTTTGTTATCGAAATTTTTGCGATTTTCAGAAAACCTAAAAACACTAATTAATGGATTATATCCAGGCGTTTATACTTGCAGTAATTGAAGGTATAACCGAGTTTTTGCCCGTATCCTCTACGGGTCACATGATTATTGCCTCATCGGTGATGGGGATTGCCAAAAACGATTTTGTGAAGTTGTTTACCGTGGGCATACAGTTTGGTGCTATTTTATCAGTAGTTGCCCTGTATTACAAGCGGTTTTTTCAATCGTGGAAATTTTACCTGAGACTGTTTATCGCTTTTTTACCCGCGGCCGTTTTCGGACTTGCTTTCAGTGATTATATCGACCAATTGCTTGAAGATGTAATAGTTGTGGCAGTTACTCTGCTTCTTGGCGGTATCTTATTCCTGTTTCTAGATAAAATTTTTAAAGAAAGCCTTGAGCAACCCGACAGGGAAATGACTTATAAAGAAGGGTTTATTGTTGGCTTCTTTCAGGTGATAGCGATGATACCCGGGGTTTCGCGTTCAGCGGCGACTATTATCGGGGGCTTGGCACAAAAGTTTAATAAAAAACAGGCGGCAGAGTTTTCCTTCTTTTTAGCAGTGCCTACCATGTTTGCTGCTACTGCCAAAACCCTATACGACCATTACAAAGAAGGCACTTTGGTGCTTGATACACACCATGTCTCTATGTTTGCTTTTGGCAATGTGGTGGCTTTTATTGTGGCTGCGTTGGCCATCCGAACGTTTATCAGCTATCTAACCAAACACGGTTTTAAAGTATTTGGCTATTACCGTATTTTTGTGGGTGCTACTATATTAATCCTGTACTTTTTAGGGATTGAATTAAGCATCGTTTAATCTGTTTTTCTTGGATAATAAATCTTTTATACCTCAACACCCTCTTACTATTGAGTATAACGAGGGTAAAGTACTGTTGGTGAACAAACCTTCAGGGTGGACTTCGTTTGATGTGGTGCAAAAAATCCGCAATGTGAGCCGTGCTAAAAAAGTAGGCCATGCGGGTACTTTAGACCCACTTGCCACAGGACTACTGATTTTGTGTACAGGTAAGTTTACCAAACGCATTGATGAGGTGCAGGCGCAAGAGAAGGAATATACAGGTACTATCACTGTGGGCGCAACCCGTCCGTCGTTTGATATGGAAACTGAGATTGACCAAACCTTTGCGTGGGAGCATATTACCCCGCAAATGGTGCAAGAGGCTACCCAACAATTTACAGGGGTTATTGAGCAAATACCACCTTCGTATTCGGCGATTAAGATTAACGGTCAGCGTGCCTACGAGAATGCCCGCGCAGGCAAGGAGGTTGAAATTAAACCCCGTAGTGTTGAGGTTAAAGAGTTTGAAATTACTGGGGTAGAACTACCCAATATACATTTTAGGGTGGTGTGCAGTAAAGGTACTTACATACGTACCCTTGCCTATGATTTTGGTCGCGCACTGAACAGCGGAGCTTATTTGGCCAGTTTGTGCCGCACCCGTATCGGTGAGTATCTATTGAAAGACGCGGTTGAGGTTGAAGATTTAGTGAACGATATAAAAGAAAAGCGGGCGGTTCAATAGCATTAAGCGTAGACTATTTCTCCAAACATACCTTGCAAACGGCTTGCCTGTGCCGATGTATTGCAGCCATCCAAACGGATTTTCCACTCTTCCAGCATCGTGTTAAATGTTTCCACTACTTCTTTAAACTCACGTAAAGATTTCAGGGCATCGTCGGTTTTCACAATCCCGTCTTCAAACATTTTTTTCCAAGCATCATAAGCCCTTGTGTGCTGCTCCCATTTCAGAGTGGCTGCCTCATAATCCGTTTTCAGCGTAAGGCATTTTATAGCAGCACTATCAGCAGTTGCGCTGTCAATCTTAACATCTTTAAGCCCCTCTTTTAATTGCAAACCCCAGTTGTTCACCATATCGGCGGTTGCGGCCCAGTCTTTTTCAATAGCACTCATCTCTGCTCTAATGGCATCGCGTTTTTCGTCCTTGTGTTTGCAAGCAGTAATCAATAAAACTGATAATAGGGCAAATGCTAAAAACTGTTTCATGGGTATAAAGTTCTTGCTTCAAAATTAGGTGTGCAATGCTTGTATAGCAAATAAGATTTAGTCGAACAAAATTTAGCGTGACAGGCAAAATAAATATATTGCAGTGGTTTGGAATTTAACTATGAGAAAATTAGCGAGAATAGAAAGAGTGGCAAAAGTATCACCAATTCCCGATGCAGATTCTATAGAAGTAGCAACTGTACAAAGTTGGAATGTGGTGATAAAGAAAGGTGAGTTTAAAGAAGGTGATTTATGTGTGTATTGTGAGATTGATTCTTTTTTGCCGGTGAGGGAGGAGTTTGAGTTTTTACGCAAAAGCTCCTTTAAGAAAATGGAGGATAAAGAAGGCTTTAGATTACGGACACTAAAGTTGCGTGGACAAGTATCGCAGGGCTTGCTTTTACAATTATCAATTATAGATAATGGACAGCAATATCCTGTTGGCTATGAGGTAACAGATTTATTAGGTATAACAAAATATGAGCCTCCGATTCCGGCAGGTACAGAGGGTACTATAAAAGGCGGCTTTCCATCTTTTATCAGTAAAACCGATGAAGAACGGATACAGAATTTGGCAGACGAATACGGTTCTTATAAAAATACTGAGTTTTATGCAACCGAGAAACTAGATGGCACTTCAATAACTTGCTACACTTATGAAGGTAGTTTTGGTGTTTGCCAGCGAAACTACGAGTTAGAAGAAGCAAATAATATGTATTGGGAAACAGTTGCAAGACTCGGTATCAAAGAAAAGTTGATGCAACTGAATAAAAATATTGCCCTACAAGGTGAACTAATCGGACCAAGTATACAAGGTAACCCATACCAATTAAAAGAGCGCACGATAAAGGTGTTTTCAGTATTTGATATAGATAATGGACGATATTATAAGTTTGAAGAGTTTACTGCCTTAACAAAAGAATTGTCAATAGATACTGTTCCGCTGATTGAAACATCCATGAAATTACCGGAAACAATAGATATGCTGTTGCAGTTTGCCGATGGGAAGTCAGCACTTAATCCGCAAACAAACCGAGAAGGGCTTGTGTTACGGAGTTTGTCAGGTACATGGATTTCATTTAAGGTAATTTCAAACCTGTTTTTGTTGAGCGAAAAATAACCGCATCGTTCTCATACAAAGGTTAGCTTCACAAAATAAATGTAATATTGCACCTGTTATGCAAGAGAACCCAGTACATTCAAGCAAAGCTCCAGAACCCGTAGGTTTGTACCCTCATGCCCGCCGTGTGGGCAACTTGTTGTTTCTTTCAGGCGTTGGTCCCCGCGAGCGCGGAACCAAAAAAATACCCGGTGTTGATTTAGATGAAAACGGCAACATTGTTAGCTATGACATAGCGACCCAATGCCGCAGTGTTTTCCAAAATGTGCGTTATGTGCTTGAAGATGCCGGCAGTAGCTGGGATAAAATTGTAGATGTTACGGTGTTTCTTACCAACATGAAAGATGATTTCCCGATTTACAATAAGCTATGGGCAGAATATTTTGCAGAAAACCCTCCTTGCCGCACTACCATTGAGATTAACTGCCTGCCTACGCCGATAGCTATTGAGTTGAAGGTGATTGCTACCATTGACTAATAGGGCGGTAATTTAAGCGTACCTGTTTTTGTTAAATAAACGTTGACCGGGGAATGTTGTAAGCAGTCCTTCGGAAAGGCGTATTAATACATACGATGCCCACAGAGAAAACTTCTTAAGCGGGTTCAGGGTATGTAGTGCAGGGCTCACTACCTTCACACACTGTTGTTTAAGCATCGTATTAAGGTGGTTGCTGAAACGGGTGCAAAAGGCATCGTCTATCACGCTGATATCAAACTCAATACTTGCATAGGCACTTAAAAAGTTAAGGTTATAAGAGCCTATCGCACACCATTTGCCGTCTATACAGGCAATTTTTGCGTGCAATACGCTGGGCTGCCACTCGTATATTTCAATCTTGTTGCGCAACAAATAGCCATACAGGTATTCAATCGCCTTTTTAGCAAAAGGCACATCGGATGTGCCTGCCAGCAGTATCTTTACTTTTACACCCCGTTTGGCTGCATTTTTAAGTGCTTTTCTAAAACGGCTGCCGGGCAAAAAATAGCTGTTGGCTATAATCACCTCTTTTTTTGCAGCATTAATGGCTTTTATATAGGCACGGGCTATTTGGTTTTTGCCGCGCAACCAATCGTTTTGCAGCAGTTGGATGTGTTGTTTGTGGTCGGGTGGGGTATGTCTTTCAAACAGCCTGAAACGGCGAGTTTTTGGTATATACCATTGTGTGAAGATTTGCCTGCACACTTTAAAAATATCCTTGCAAACAGGCCCTTCTACCAGCAGAGCATAATCCAGCCACGGGGTTTTTCCGTCCATGCCCGAATAGTGGTTAGAGATATTTATCCCGCCTACCAAGGCCATACAGCGGTCAATCACTACAATTTTGTGATGCAGGCGACGTCCCCAAGCCCATTTCCGACCTGTATATACTGTGCCGAAAATGCGGAGTTTTACTCCTGCTGCTGTTAATTGGTTGGCAAGTCCACCTATGTGTTTAGAGCCGTAAGCATCTACCACAAGGTATATCGAAACACCTTTTTGGGCGGCCTTTATTAGTGCGGCGGTGATTCGTTTGCCCGTTTCGTCGTTATCAAAAATGTAGGTTTGGAAGTGTATTTCGTGTTCGGCGTGAGCAATCAGCTTTTCAAGTCGAGCAAAATAATCCTCACCGCCGTGCACCAGCTTCACGCCATAGGCATCGTGCACTTTTCCTTTGGTTTTATATGGTGATGGTGTTATGATGCGCTAATTTAAGTGCCCTTTGCAAATTGTGCAGGTTATTTTTAATGTATTCCTGCTACAAAGTAAAAAAGGCGCTAAAGCACCCGTAGTGTTTTAACGCCTTTATACTATAAAATCTTGGGTTATCTGCCTTTAAAATCAGGTTTGCGTTTTTCAACAAAGGCAGCCATGCCTTCTTTTTGGTCTTCGGTAGCAAACAGCATATAAAAGTTTTTACGCTCAAAATACAAGCCTTCGGTAAGGTTGCTCTCGTATGATTTAAGCACGCTTTCTTTTGCCATTTGTACTGCAATAGGCGATTTATCGGCAATGTCTTTAGCCAGTTTCACGGCTTCTTCCAAATATACTTCCACAGGTACTATTTTATTGATTAAACCGGCTTGCAAAGCACGTTCGGCACTGATAAAATTACCGGTAAGTACCATTTCCATGGCAAGGGCTTTACCAACAGCGCGCGGTAAACGTTGTGTACCACCTGCGCCGGGCATTACCCCTATTTTAATTTCGGGTTGGCCAAACTGCGCCGTTTCTGATGCCACTACCATATCGCAGTGCATTACCAACTCGCAGCCGCCACCCAATGCAAACCCTGATACGGCAGCAATAATGGGCTTTTTGGTGCGTTTTATCTGGTCCCAAGTGCTAAACTGGTCAATTTTAAGCATATCGACAGCGGTTTTGTCGCTCATTTGCTTAATATCGGCACCTGCGGCAAAAGCACGCTCGTTGCCTGTGATGATAATCACCCGCACCTCATCGTCGTTGTCCAGTTCTTTCAAAGCATCGCGCACTTCGCCCATCAGTTGAAGGTTAAGTGCATTCAGTTCTTTTGGCCTGTTCAGGCGAATAAGGGCAATGTGTTGGTCGTAGCGGGGTTCAACTATTATAAATTCAGTCATGGTTTGGTTATCGGTTATTTGTTATTGGGTTATTTGTATGCCTGCCCGCCCTTCGACAAGCTCAGGATGGCAACTCTGCAATTATCGTAACTTAAAACTTAAATCGGAAGACTGAAAACTGATTTTTAATGGTGTACCAGCAGGTTTAGCAAGCCTACCACAATACCGATAAGTATAGCGGTTAGTTTCATACGGTTGAAGCGGTGGTTTTCGCTGCTTTCAAACAAGATGGTGGTTGAGATGTGTAAGAATGAACCGATTACCAATGCAAGTATGTAGTGCAAAGATTCTTCGTTCAGTCCGTCGAACTGGCTGCCTACTAATGCACCGATAAGCGACATAGAAGCATACAGTACCATTAACGGAAATACTATTTTATTGTTGAGGTGATTGGCGCGGAGTACGCTTACCAATACAAACGCAGCGGGAACTTCGTGCAGGGCAATACCAGTTATCATAGCAGTACCGAACCCGGCATTGTGGTAGGCACCTGTGCCAATGGGTATACCCTCTATAAAACTATGGATGCTGAGAGCAGCAATCAACGAAACGGGTATGCGGTGGCTGTGTTTTTTCTCGTCGGGGTGGTAGTGGCCGTGGTCGGCTCCTTTGGTAAAAAAGTCAAGAAACACTTGTAGTAAGAAGCCTGCCAATACAAACATTCCGGCAAACTCGCTGTCGTGCCCGCTAAAAACGTGGGGCATCAGCACCAGTATACTCAACGATAACAGAAACGAGCCGCTAAATGCCAGCAACAATTTGGTAAATGATTCTTTTCCCCTGTTAAGGAAAAAACCCATTATACCGCCTGTAAAAGGGGCTGCAAAAAGTGCTGCGTACCAGTAGAAACTCATGCTTGTATATCTTTCAGGGTTTTTGTTAGCAAACGGTAGGCCAACCAGCCCAGCAAGCTGCCCACCAATGCTCCTGTGAGAACATCAAGCGGGTAGTGTTTGCCAACATATACTTGGGCATAAGCCACTGAAGCTGCCCACAATAGCAGTGCGAAGGTAGCCCAACGGAAACGTTTTTTTAACAGTAACAAAAAAAACACAGCCATGGCAAAGTGGTTGGTTGCATGGGCCGAAAAGTAGCCATATTGACCGCCACAGCCTACCCGTTCAGTCATTTTGCCTTTTAAGGTAATTTCGTGGCAGGGGCGTGGCCGTTTAGTAGTCTGTTTAACCGTATCGGCCAAAACGCTGTTACCTACCACAATCATGACAACGGTAATTGCTAAAATGTAAAGGGTGTTTTTTAGGCGGTAGGTTTTGTAAAAGTAAGCTATCAGAAGAATGTACAGGGGTAGCCAAATCCATTTTTCGCGCAACAACGGCATCAAAAAATCAAAAAAGGCATTGCTGCCGGTTTTGTTTATCAGCAAAAACAATTGGGTGTCCCACTGTATCAGTTGTTCAAGCACGCGTTTAGGCAGGTTTTTGTACTGCGAATATAAGCCTGTCTGACTGTTGGTTGTCAAAATCACCTAAACGGTAATCGCCAAAAATATTCAACACATTAAAATCAGTTTTGGCAAACAGCTTTTCAAAATCAGCTTTGTTGCTGGCATCCACCTTTTCTTTATACCTGTGCTCTTCGCCATCGGCAAAAAAGGTGATGGTTTTAATTATTCTGCCGTTTTCAATTTTTTTGGTGATGGTAAACTCAATCCCCTCAACGGTTTTGGTTTCTTGTGGTTTTAATGTGGGAAGTATTTTATCGGCGTTAAAATAATCCAGCACCAAACGTCCGCCCGGCTTTAATGCCTCAAACACAGTATGTAGGGCTTTCAGATTATCACTACGGTCTTCAAAATACCCGAAACTGGTAAACAGATTAAGCGCAATGTCGTATTCTTCAAGGGCGCAATGCTCACGCATATCGGCCACAAAAAAGTGCAGGGTAGGGTTTTGGTGCAGGTTGGCTTCGGCAATGCTTTGGGGGCTTATATCAATACCGGTAACATCGTACCCTTTATTGTTTAAATAAATGCTGTGCCTGCCTTTGCCGCAAGCCACATCCAAGAATTTAGCTCCTTCTGAAGGCTGAAGAAAATCTACCAAACGGTCGATAAAATATTGCGCCTCATTATCATCTCTGTTTTTATACAAAATGTGATAATAAGGCGTATTAAACCAGTCTTTAAACCACTCACTGTCCATTGGGGTGCAAAGGTAACAGTTTTCAAACGGGTTTATAAGCAAATAGCTTTTGGGTCACTGCACAGGTGTTTGTATTTTTACCGTGTGGAATTGAACAAGCGTATTGTAAACACCAAGCTGTTTATCGACAAGCATTTTGCATTGCCTGTTGATTTGGATACCCTATCGGCAGAGGCTTGCGTATCTAAATTCCATTTTATTCGTACGTTTAAAAAATCGTATAACCGTACCCCGCACCAATACCTTACACAAAAGCGTATTGATAAAGCAAAAGAATTGCTTTGTAAGCCTAAATACTCAATAAATACTGTATGCCAACGCGTTGGTTTTGAAAGCCAGCAAACCTTTGCCCAGAAATTTAAACAACATACAGGGCATACCCCAACCCAGTACAGGCGAATGTGTATTGTACTGCAAAATGTTGTGAAAACTGCCCCCGCACGGGTGATACCTTTTTGTTTTTTAAGTAAACTGGGGCCGGAAGGTATTTTGGATGAGATATAGCAATTTTGAATAAAACGGGTATTTACCGGCGGAGTACTTTTGTCGCATAACAACTAATAATACTATGATTACTAAATTATCACATGCTACTATTTATGTGCTGAATCAAGACAGCGCCTATGATTTTTACGTAAACAAGCTTGGATTTGAAGTGAGAACTGATGCCCGTCTTGGCGACAGTTTCCGTTGGCTGACTGTGGGGCCAAAAGACCAGCCCGATGTTGAGTTGATTTTGGCTGCCGTAGAACCCGGGATGATGTTTGATGCCGATACAGCTGCTAAACTAAGAATGCTGATTGCTGATGGAAAATTGGGATTCGGGGTGTTTAATACGCACGATTGCCATGCAACTTATGAAGAACTAAAGGCAAAAGGGGTGAAGTTTTTACAGGCACCTAAAGAGCAACCCTATGCACTTGAGGCTGTTTTTTGTGACGACTCAGGTAATTGGTTTAGTTTATCACAGAAGTATAGTGATAAGTAAAGGCGGAAGATTTTTAAAACAAAAGCCTGCTGTACTTAATACGGCAGGCTTTTATTATTTTTAAACGAAGTTTCGCGTTTTAGTAGCAAGGCTCAACCGGTGGCGGGTTGATTTTATCCTCGATTAAAATAAGAGTTGGAAAATCATGGGTGAGTTTAAACAGCAACGCCTGGGCATCCAGCTTGGTTTTGTAATCGCCCACACGTACTTTGAAGTAGGGCGAATCAAACGTAAGGTACACGGGGCAGTTGGGATACATATTGCTGAACTTTTCTTTAGCCAGCTTGGCATCGTTGCGTTTTTGCGAAACGATAATTTGTATGCGAAACCCTTTGCTTAAACTGTCGTTTACGTTTTCTTGCCTGCGTTGCTCAATGTATTCATTTACCTTTTCGTCCACATTAATGGTTACTTTGCCCTTTGTAGTGTCTTGAGCAAAGGTGGCAATAAGGCCTGTGGCTAAAATGGCAAAAAGGGTGCAGGCAAGTTTTTTCATTTTACGTCTAATAATTTTAAACCGTGTGATGAACCTATACGGGCAGCTCCTGCTTCTATAATCTTGACGGCTTGCTCGCGGTTGCGTATTCCGCCCGAGGCTTTAATCAAGGTTTTATCAGGTAGCAAGCTGCGAAGCATTGCTACGGTTTCAGGAGTGATACCACCGGGCAACATACCGCTTGATGTTTTCACAAAATCGGCACTATTGGCAACGGCTATTTCACAAAGTTTTACAATTTCTTCGGTAGTTAGCAAGCCGGTTTCAAAAATCAGCTTAGCTTTTTTGTTTTGCAGATGGCAAGCAGTTACCATACTGCTAATGTCGTTTTCAACAGCATTATAGTCGCCCGATTTAACAGCAGCAATGTTTACCACTGCATCTATCTCATCGGCACCATCGCGCAATGCCTGTTTCACTTCTTCAACCTTTGCCGATGTACGTCCGTAGCCAAAAGGAAACCCTACAACCGTAATTACTTTTACAGGGGCTTTGGCCTCGTTTATTACTTTCCGTGCAGTGCTTACAAAAAACGGGGGGATACACACGCCAAACATATTGTGTTGTATAGCCTGTGTGCAAATCTTAATCACTTCATCACGACTGGTATCGGGTTTCAGTCGCGTGTATTCAATACATGCCGATAAATCCATAATGTCCTGCGCTACGCTTGCTCCTTTTTTAGTCTGTTATTCGTTAATGCCATGACAGTTTTTAAACTTCTTGCCGCTACCGCAAGGGCAAGGGTCGTTACGACCTACTTTCAACTCAGCTTTGATGGGAGTTTGGGGCACACGCTCTTCTTGTGGAGGAGGAACGGGTGAGCCATCGCTTGTTGCTGCCGCGGCCACTTCTTGCGGACGGCGGGTTTGCAAGCGGCTCATATCAGTACGTTTTGGGGCTTGTGCCTCGCGTACGTTTTCAGCTTCTTGGGTAGCTATTTGTCCTTTAAATAGTATTGATAATATGTCTTTAGAAAGACGTGTAATCATGTTTCTGAACAGATTAAACGACTCTAATTTATATACCAACAAGGGGTCTTTTTGTTCAAATACAGCGTTTTGGGCGGCTTGTTTCAAATCGTCCATTTCACGCAAATGTTCTTTCCACTCTTCGTCTATCAAAGCAAGGGTGGCCATTTTTTCAAAAGCGGTAACCATTTCACGGCCTTGTGTTTCGTAGGCGCGTTTCAGGTTCACCAATATTTGCAAGGCTTTTACACCATCGGTAATTGGCACTGCAATATTGCCCACGCTTTGGCCGCGGGTTTCGTACACTTCTTTAATTACGGGCATTGCCACATCAATAAAGAATTTTGATTTGCGCTCGTAATGCTCGGTAAGCTCCATAAACAAACGCTCGGTTAGTTTTTGGGCTTTTTGCTCTAACAACTCTTGGCGGGTGATAGCAGTTTCGTGGGCAAACAAACGGATAAGTTCCATTTGCATACCTTCAAAATCCGACTCTGCTTGGTAGGTGCCTATGATGTCCTCAGCAGAATCGTATATCATGTTGTTGATGTCCAGCTTCACTTTATCGCCAAATAGTGCGTTGCGGCGGCGGGTATAAATTACCTCGCGCTGACTGTTCATCACATCATCATATTCAAGCAAACGCTTACGGATACCAAAGTTGTTTTGTTCTACTTTTTTCTGTGCCGACTCGATTGATTTTGAAATCATCGAGTGTTGGATATTGTCGCCTTCTTTGTGCCCAAACCTGTCCATTACACTGGCAATACGGTGTGAGGCAAACAGACGCATCAAATCGTCTTCTAGTGAGATAAAGAATTGTGATGAACCGGGGTCACCCTGACGACCTGCACGACCGCGTAACTGACGGTCAACCCTGCGTGATTCGTGCCTTTCGGTACCCACAATGGCCAAACCGCCTGCTTCTTTCACACCTTCGCCCAGTTTTATATCCGTACCACGACCCGCCATGTTGGTAGCAATGGTAACAGTACCTGCACGTCCTGCTTCTTGTACAATATCCGCTTCACGCTGGTGTTGTTTAGCGTTTAGCACGTTGTGCTTGATTTTGCGCAGGGTAAGCATTTTTGATAAAAGCTCTGAAACATCCACCGAAGTGGTACCCACCAATACGGGGCGACCAGCTTGGGTTAGCTGTACAATTTCATCAATAACGGCGTTGTATTTCTCGCGTTTGGTTTTATAGATAAGGTCGTTGTCGTCCTTACGGATTGCGGTGCGGTTGGTAGGCACTACCACTACATCCAGTTTGTAAATTTCCCAGAACTCACCTGCTTCGGTCTCAGCCGTACCGGTCATACCCGCTAATTTGTGGTACATACGGAAGTAATTTTGCAGGGTAACGGTAGCAAAGGTTTGTGTAGCAGCCTCAACTTTTACGTTCTCTTTGGCTTCTATTGCTTGGTGCAAACCATCGCTGTAGCGGCGTCCGTCAAGTACACGGCCTGTTTGCTCATCTACAATTTTAATTTTACCGCCATCAATAATGTATTCTACGTCGCGCTCAAACATACAGTATGCTTTAAGCAACTGATTGATTGAGTGGATGCGCTCAGACTTGATTGAGTAATCGCGCATCAACGATTCTTTGCGGCGTATTTTTTCATCAGCATCGGTAACGGTGCGTTCAATTTCGGCAATCTCACTGCCCACATCAGGCATAATGAAAAATTCTTTGTCTTCACCTGCACCGGTAATCAATTCAATACCTTTTTCAGTAAGGTCGATGCTGTTGGTTTTTTCGTCAATTACAAAATACAACTCTGCATCTACCTTGGGCATTTCTTTTTGCTGGTCTTGCAGGTAGTAGTTTTCGGTTTTTTGAAGCAATTGCTTCATTCCCTGCTCACCCAAAAACTTAATCAAGGCTTTGTTTTTAGGCAAACCGCGTTGGCAACGCAACAATAGCAAACCACCTTCTTTTTCGTTGTTTTCGGCAATCAGTTTTTTTGCATCTGCAAGGGCAGTATTCAGGTATCGGCGTTGAGTTTCTACCAGTTTTTCAATACGTGGTTTAAGGAATAAAAACTCTTGTTGGTCGCCTTTTGGCACCGGGCCTGATATAATCAACGGAGTACGCGCATCATCAATCAACACGCTATCCACCTCATCCACCATTGCATAATGGTGTTTGCGTTGCACAAGGTCTTCAATATCATGCGCCATGTTATCGCGCAGGTAGTCAAAACCAAATTCGTTGTTGGTGCCGTAGGTAATATCCGCCATATACGCATTGCGGCGTTGTGGCGAGTTGGGTTGGTAGTAATCAATACAATCTACCCTTAATCCGTGAAACTCAAACAATGGAGCATTCCACTCACAGTCACGACGGGCAAGGTAATCGTTCACCGTTACAATGTGTACCCCTTGTCCTGAAAGTCCGTTTAGGTAAGCAGGCAACGTTGATACCAGCGTTTTACCTTCACCGGTAGCCATCTCGGCAATTTTACCGCTGTGTAATACCATACCGCCTATCAGCTGCACATCGTAGTGCACCATGTTCCATGTAACGGTATTTCCGGCAGCTTCCCAAGTGTTGCTGTAATAAGCTTTGTTACCGTCAATACGCACATTGCCTTTGCGGGCAGCAAGGTCGCGGTCGTTATCAGTAGCGGTTACTTCAAGTTCGGTGTTATCGGTATAGCGGCGGGCGGTTTCTTTTACTACTGCAAAGGCTTCGGGCAATATTTGCTTCAAAATCTTTTCAAGTTCCTCGTCGCGTTTCTTTTTAAGTTTATCAATCTCATTAAAAATACCTTCGGTATCTTCAATGTTCAATTCGCCGCCTTCAGCACGTAGTCTCAATTCGGCAATTTCAGCATCAACCTCTTTCAGAAAATCGGCAATGCGGTTTTTAAATTCTATGGTTTTGCCCCTTAGTTCATCGTTGCTAAGGCCTTTATACTGTTCAAAATAGCGGTTGATCTCATCCACTAAAGGTTTCATCTCTTTGATGTCTTTTTCAGACTTGTCTCCGAAAATTTTTGAGATGCCTTTTATTATCGAGTTTATCATTTATAAAGTTGTTTTTTCAAATCAAGTGGGCAAAAATAATACATTTCCGCTTGGGGCGGAATGGTTTATGTGTTTGCACTTATAGTGCCAAACAATTTTAAACGGTTTTTATACTGTTGGGTTGCAACATACTTTTGGCGGATATTAATTTTTAGCCAACTTTGCACACGGATTTTTATACGTAAGAATGGATAGTACTAAGCATAGAATTTTGTTACTGGGCAATGGCGGACGCGAAAGTGCGTATGCTTGGAAAATGGCACAAAGCCCGTTGTGTGCTAAGTTATTTATAGCCCCCGGTAATGCGGGCACTGAGCAATACGGAACCAATGTGAATATTGCGGTTGATGATTTTGATAAAATTGGGAAGTTTTGTGTTGATAATAATATAACGCTTTTGGTGCCCGGTGGCGAAGACCCCCTGGTGAAAGGCGTTTCGGATTATTTTTCTAACAACCCTGAGTTGAGGCATATACCTGTTTTTGGTCCATCAAAAGAAGGAGCCCAGCTAGAGGGAAGCAAAGATTTTTCTAAACAATTTATGGCGCGTCATTTAATTCCTACGGCGGCTTATAAAACGTTTACAAAAGATACGTTGAATGATGCATTTGACTTTTTAAAGACATTGCAACCTCCTTTTGTTTTGAAGGCTGACGGCTTGGCAGCAGGCAAAGGGGTTGTGATACCCGACAATTTGGCCGATGCAGAAGCTGAACTGACAGAAATGCTGCAAAATGCAAAGTTTGGCGATGCCAGCTCGCGAGTGGTGATTGAGGAGTTTTTGAAAGGAATTGAATTATCGGTGTTTGTGGTAACGGATGGTGAGAATTATATTTTACTACCCGAAGCTAAAGATTATAAACGCATTGGGGAGGGTGATACAGGGCCTAACACGGGTGGTATGGGAGCAGTTTCTCCGGTGCCGTTTGCGGATAATGTGTTTATGAATAAGGTGCGCGAACGTATTGTGGAGCCTACCGTAAAAGGATTGAAGGCTGAGGGGATAGATTATAAAGGAATTATTTTTATAGGGCTGATGAGTGTGGCAGGTGAGCCTTATGTGATTGAATACAATTGCCGAATGGGCGACCCTGAAACCGAAGTGGTTTTCCCACGTTTGCAAACTGATTTGGTACAGGTGATGAATGCCGTGGCAACCGGTACGCTAAATACCATTACCCCGCAAATTAATCCCCAAACGGCTACGGCGGTAATGCTGGTTTCAGCAGGTTACCCGAATAGTTACGAAAAAGGTAAAATCATTACCGGTATCGAAAATGTTGAGGATGTATTGGTATTGCAGGCGGGTA
The DNA here is from genome assembly GCA_008933805.1 of Bacteroidota bacterium. Lineage (NCBI taxonomy): Bacteria > Pseudomonadati > Bacteroidota > Bacteroidota bacterium. The sequence goes on along the minus strand of WBUH01000010.1, from coordinate 140,761 downwards.
CTAAAACCGATAACGGACAAGTGGTGAGCAACGGCGGACGTGTGATTGCGTTAACAGCTTTTGGTAGTGATATTAACGAAGCTGTTTCAAAATCATTGGCGGCCGCTGAGGTGATACAATTTGAGAATAAATTTTACCGCCGCGATATAGGCAAAGATTTGTTGCAAGGGCAGGCATAATTAAGCCCATAAATGGAATTTAAATACTCAAAAAACTTTTTGAAACTGGCAGCCAGCAAAGTGCTGAAGTACTTTTTGCGGGGGATATTGATTATCCTTCCCGTGGGGGGTACGGTATGGCTGGTGATACAAATGGTGCGCTGGTTGGATCATTTGCTTGATTTTAACGTGCCCGGTGTAGGTATTGCCGTAATATTGGTGGGCGTAACGTTGATTGGGTTTGTGGGTTCAGGACTGTTACTGCGACCAATTCTTGATATTATTGATGACCTGCTTGAAAAAGTACCCGGTGTAAAGGTAATTTATACCTCGATAAAAGACTTTTTAGAAGCCTTTGTGGGGGATAAACGCAAGTTTAAAGAGCCTGTGGCTGTGCAAATGGGCGACGGTATTTATAAAATGGGTTTTGTAACGCACAAAGATTTAAGCATCATTGGGTTTGAAGGTTTTGTATCGGTGTATTTTCCGCACAGCTATAATTTTTCGGGCAATGTATTTATTGTAAATGCCGATAAAGTAAAATCGATTGATGCCAACTCTTCCGAAGTAATGAAGTTTATTGTTACGGGCGGTGTTACCGAAATTGGTGAAGCTGCAAAAACAGAAGGCGAGAGTTAGATTTTCAACCTGTGGCACTGATGGGAATCTTGCCTACGGGCATAAGGCTTCCTGCCTAAATAGTTTCAGGGTTAGAAGAAGGTACTTTATTTATCTCACTGTCTCCAGCAATTCGCTTTCAAAAATTGCCGCGGGAGAAATTACCTTTTCATCGTAAGGGATATTTTTTCCAAAACGTTCTTCAAGTTTGGCTTTTACAATGGGGTGGGTTAGATTAAACTCTTTTAGCTTTTGCAGTTTACCAACTTCAAGCCCCAACGCACGGTTATATATCTTCCATACCAGCTCGCTGCAATAAATTAAACTATCGTTCCAGCCGAAGTAAGGGTCATACGGTGTTGTCTTGTATTTATTCCCCTCTGCTTTAAAAAGCTTTAGAGTGCTATCGTTAAAATATGAGTTCCTGTTTTTAAGTCGCTTAACACGATACTCCCCACCGGTGCGGTTAATAAAGTCTGCATACGGGGTTAGTCCCACAGGACCGTTTGCCTCCAGTACATACAAGTCTGTTCCTTTTATGTATAAAACTCCGCAATGGTTATATTTTGAACCTGTAGCTAATTGGATGGCCTTACCCTGTCCTCCCTCGCTGCTTTGAAAGAGGATATCTCCTTCTACCAAAACAATTTTGTTTGGCGGGGTTTTAGTGTTTGAGGGCTTTGTTCTGCCAATCAGCCATACCCCTGATGTAAGAAGCACGAGAACGAGCGTAGCAATTGTGTATCGTTTCATATTTTAATAGTACAACGGTAATTTACTTAGCAAAGTATTATTTATATGATAATCTTTTCAGCCAAAAACCTGTAGGGTAATTTAGCATCTTCGCCGGCATAATCAACCCCTATGCGTGGGGTAATTTTTACAGTCTCGTTTGCAATGGTAATGCCTGCGTCTTCAATCCAAACGGTATCTCCAGTCAAATCAAAACCGTTGTGCAGGGTTTTTATACCCAGCGCCTCGCTCATAGTGCCGGGGCCTGTACTCAAGGTTTTATCAATCTTCTTTTTTCTGCGGCGTTCCAGTATTGTTTCAAGTCCCTTTAAAGGTTGTATGTTGCGGATTAAAACCGCGTGCGGCACCTCCTTTACGTTAGTTACCACATTAAACAAATGGTGTATGCCATAGCACAAATACACATAGCTAATGCCTCCTGCGGCATACATCGTTTCTGTGCGGTTGGTACGGCGGCCACCGTAAGCATGGCTGGCACGGTCAACCACCCCCGCATAGGCTTCGGTTTCAGTAATAATTCCGCTGGTTATCGTACTGTTTATATTGGTTATAAGCTCTTTACCTATCAAATCGCGGGCAATTTGCAATACATCTTCGCGCAGGTAAAAATCAGGGGTAAGTTTTTTCAATCGTCTATAAGAAGTTTAAACAAATATCGTTACGAAGTTTTTTTTAAGTAATAAAATGATACCTTTGCGCCCGAAAAAAACAAGAGATTAAGTTCCTCAAATATGTCAAATATAGGTAAAGTAGCACAGGTTATCGGTCCGGTAGTGGACGTAAGTTTTACCGGCGATAACGCACAACTCCCCAAAATTTATGATGCCTTGCACATTAGCCGTGGCAATGGAAACACATTGGTATTAGAAGTGCAACAGCACCTTGGCGAAAACATGGTACGTACCATTGCGATGGATAGTACCGATGGTTTGACCCGTGGTATGGATGCTGTGCATACCGGCAACCCTATCAGCGTTCCTACAGGCGAAGCCGTACGCGGTCGTTTGTTGAATGTGGTGGGTGAAAGTATTGACGGTTTGTTGCCTATCCAAAAAACAGGCGAACGCTCAATTCACCAAAAAGCTCCCCGTTTTGAGGATCTTTCAACCGCTACCGAGCCTTTGTTTACAGGTATTAAGGTTATCGACCTTTTAGAGCCTTACGCAAAGGGTGGTAAAATCGGTTTGTTTGGTGGTGCGGGTGTAGGTAAAACCGTATTGATTCAGGAATTGATTAACAACATTGCGAAAGCACACGACGGTTTCTCAGTATTTGCTGGCGTAGGTGAGCGTACCCGTGAAGGTAACGACTTGTTGCGTGAGATGATTGAAGCAGGTATTGTGAAATACGGTGAAGCTTTTATGCACGATATGGAAGAAGGCGGATGGTCTGTAGATAAAGTGGGTGCTAAAGATTTGGAAGAATCAAAAGCAACCTTCGTTTTCGGACAGATGAACGAACCTCCTGGGGCACGTGCCCGTGTGGCACTAACCGGTTTGTCAATCGCAGAATATTTCCGCGATGGTGATGAAAAATCAGGAGGTCGTGATATCCTTTTCTTCGTAGATAACATTTTCCGTTTTACTCAGGCAGGTTCTGAGGTATCGGCTCTTTTGGGTCGTATGCCATCAGCGGTGGGTTACCAACCTACACTTGCTTCTGAGATGGGTGCGATGCAAGAGCGTATTACTTCAACCAAACGCGGTTCTATTACCTCTGTGCAAGCGGTATATGTACCTGCGGATGACTTGACTGACCCTGCTCCTGCAACAACATTTGCCCACTTGGATGCTACAACGGTATTGAGCCGTAAAATTGCCGAGTTGGGTATTTACCCAGCGGTTGACCCTCTAGATTCTACTTCACGTATTCTTTCTCCTGATATTTTGGGCGAAGCACACTACGGTTGCGCTCAACGTGTGAAAATGTTGTTGCAACGCTACAAAGAATTGCAAGATATTATCGCAATTTTGGGTATGGACGAATTGAGCGAAGACGATAAACTAGTAGTACACCGCGCTCGTCGTGTACAACGTTTCTTGTCTCAACCTTTCTTCGTAGCTGCTCAGTTTACAGGTTTAGAAGGTGTGTTGGTTGATATTAACGATACCATTAAAGGCTTTAACATGATTATGGATGGTGAAGTTGACCAATATCCTGAAGCTGCCTTTAACTTGGTGGGTACTATTGAGCAAGCGATAGCTAAAGGTGAAAAACTATTGGCTGACGCCCGCGCTTAATTGTAAAAGTTGTACCGATAAATAGTTAAACCATGCAATTAGAAATCATCACCCCCGATAAGGTATTATACAGCGGCACAGTGAGCCGTGTGAAAGTACCCGGAAGCAAAGGCTCGTTTGAGGTGCTTAATAACCACGCCGCCATTATCAGCAGTTTAAATGCAGGTAAAGTGCGTGTGGTGGATGCTGAAGGTACCCACAGCTTTGATATTAACGGTGGGATTATTGAGGTACTTGAAAACAAAGTGATAGTACTTACTTAATAAAGATTAACCGACTAATTTATACAAAGCCGCCTGTTTACAGGCGGCTTTTTTGTTTTGTATGACAGGTTAAAACCTGTCGCTTTTGTAATTACCTTCCGGCAAGGGACTTAAGTCCCTTGCCGGAAGGTAATTGTAACAAGATGGGGTTTCAACCCCATCTAAAAAGAACCCTTGCGCAAGAAGCGGCTTTATGCGCGCCGAAATGTTTATCTAGCTTCGGCAGGTATAAAACCTGCCGCTATTGAGAAAACTCCATTGTGAGAACAACGGGTTTAACACCCGTCGCTAAAAATCCGTATTTTCGCGGTTCGTATGCAACTTTCAAAAACATATAACCCCGCAGAAGTAGAAGACAAATGGTATAAATACTGGATGGACAAAGGCTATTTTAAAGCCGATGCCCGTTCACCAAAACCTAAGTACAGTGTGGTCATTCCCCCGCCCAACGTAACGGGTGTGTTGCACATGGGGCACATGCTAAACAATACCATACAGGATATTCTTACCCGCCGTGCGCGCATGATGGGCAAAGAAGCTGTGTGGGTGCCCGGTACCGACCATGCCAGTATTGCTACGGAAGCTAAGGTGGTAAAAATGCTGAAAGAGCAAGGCATTAACAAAGCTGAAATAGGCCGTGAGAAGTTTTTGGAACACGCTTGGGAGTGGAAAGAAAAATACGGCGGAATAATACTTGAACAGCTAAAGAAACTAGGCGCCAGTTGTGATTGGGACCGTACCCGATTTACGATGGAGCCCGTGATGAGCGATGCCGTAATTAATGTATTTGTTGATTTGTATGAGAAGGGACTTATCTACCGCGGTGAGCGGATGGTAAACTGGGACCCTTCGGCAAAAACCTCGGTAAGTGATGAAGAGGTAATCCACAAAGACGTTCAATCGAAATTATTTTACATCAATTATAAAATTGCGGGTGAAGATGGTTACTTAACCATTGCTACCACCCGTCCCGAAACCTTGTTGGGTGACACTGCTGTTTGCGTGAACCCTAACGACGAACGATATGCTCATTTGAAAGGCAAAAAGGTAATTGTGCCCGTGGTGAACCGCGAAGTACCTGTAATTTTTGATGAGTACGTTGATATTGAGTTTGGTACCGGTTGCTTAAAGGTAACCCCTGCCCACGATATTAATGACTTTGAACTGGGCAAAAAGCACAAGCTTGATACCATTGATATTTTTAACGAAGACGGTACTATAGCTTCGATAGCAGGATATTATGTAGGCATGGATAGGTTTGCAGTGCGCAAGCAGATTGTGAAAGACCTTGAAGAAGCCGGACAGATAAATAAGATTGAAGACATTAAAAACAGCGTAGGTTACAGCGAGCGTACCGATGCTGTGATTGAACCCCGCCTAAGCAAGCAGTGGTTTGTGGATATGAAGAAATTCATTGAAAAGAACCCAAAAGTATTGCAGGCGGTAATGGACGATGAAATTAAGTTTCACCCTGCCAAATTTAAAAATACCTACCGCCACTGGGTAGAGAATATCCGTGAGTGGTGCATATCGCGCCAGTTGTGGTGGGGTCAGCGTATACCTGCATGGTATGATGAGGCAGGCAACTATGTGGTTGCCGCCACCCACGATGAAGCCCTCGATAAATATAAATCCCAATATCCAACATCTGACATCCAACATCTGAAACAAGACGAAGACGTTGTGGATACTTGGTTCTCATCATGGTTGTGGCCTATCAGCGTGTTTGACGGGTTTGAAGACCCTAATAACGATGATATAAAAGCTTTTTATCCAACTGACGATTTAGTTACCGCGCCCGAGATTATTTTCTTCTGGGTGTTGCGTATGATAATGGCGGGCTACGAATACAGGAGCGAAAAACCGTTTAAGAACGTATATTTTACAGGGATTGTTCGCGACAAGCAAGGCCGCAAAATGAGCAAGCAATTGGGCAACTCACCCGACCCGCTTGATTTAATTGCCCAATACGGTGCCGATGGTGTGCGTATGGGCATGCTGCTTTCATCGTCGGCGGGCAATGATGTAATGTTCGATATTAGCCAAGTGGAGCAAGGCCGTAATTTTTGTAACAAAATATGGAATGCTTACCGTTTGGTAAAAGGTTGGGAAGTGGTAGAAGACAGTGCGGTGGATGCAGAGATTGTAGCAGCTAACCAATTAGCATCGAAATGGCTTACCTACAAGCTTAACGAAGGCTTAAAGGATATAGAGGACAAGTTTAAAGAATATCGCCTTAGCGAGGCTCTAATGGCTGTTTACAAGCTGGTGTGGGACGACTACTGTGCCTGGTATCTTGAAATGGTGAAGCCTGAATACGGCAAACCCATTAACCGCGGTGCTTTTGATGCTACTATTGCCCATTTCTCAGAATTACTGAAAATCGTTCATCCGTTTATGCCCTTTATCACTGAGGAGCTTTACCACGATTTGAACGACGGTAATCCGGCCAAACCCATCATTGTTGAAGATTACCCTACTGTGAAAGAAGGCGTTGAAGCCATTTCATCGCTTGCAATAGACTTTATTACCGAAATGCGCAACCTGCGCAGCAGCAAGGGAATGTCGCATAAAGACGAACTGAAAACGGCTTTAGTATGTGAAAACGATACCACCGCTGCCGCTTACCGCAGTTTTGAATACATTATCCGCAAGCTGGCCAATGTTTCGCAGTTGGAGTTTTTAACCGAAAAACCCCAAGGAGCGTTGCAACTGTTGGTTAAAAACGATGCGTTGTACGTATTTTTAGAAGAGAGTATTGACCCTGTTGCAGAGCGTGCTAAAATTGCAGAAGAAATAAGCTACCTGCAAGGTTTCCTTAAATCGGTAGATGCCAAACTGAGTAACGAAAAGTTTGTAGCAAATGCCAAAGGGGATATTGTGGAACGCGAACGCCAGAAAAAAGCAGATGCCGAAGCAAAACTGAGGCTGCTAAATGACAACTTAGCGGCTCTTAACTAAAAACGAACCTATGAGAAAATGTATCCTGCTTGCTGTATCGCTTTTTGCTGTTGTGGCTGCCTTTGCGCAAACCCAGCACAAATACAATTACATAGCAGCTACCTTTCAGCCGCAATACACGTTTCGGTTTTCGAATAGTAAGTCGGTGAAGCGCAACGATTCATTGTCAACTTCAGAGAAAAACCGTTTAGGGTATTCTGTGTTCTTGCAATACCAAAAAGAGTTGGGCAAAAACACTACGTTGCAAATCGGGCTTCAATACACCAATACAGGGTTTGTGAAGGTAGTGGGCAACTTGCTGCCCAAAACGGTTATTCATCCTGATTTAGAACCGCTGGATCAAACCATTTTAACCATTCCTTCGCCAACGGCTGAGTTGAATTACGTGTTTGATTACTTGGATATCCCTGCGTTATTAAACCGTCGTGTGTACTTCAACCAAAAGAAATCAAAGCACTGGGAGTTTTTTGTGAGCTACGGGGCATCGTTGAATTTTCTGCTGCAAGACCGTGTTGCTGTGCGACTAAAGGGTTTTACAATTGATAACGACCGCTCGTTTAATCTTAAAAACACTTACCTGCGACCCAATTTTGCCAATATTAGCGGAATGCTGGGTTTTAGGGGTAACTATAATTATTCAAACAAGTTGGGCTTTATCACTCAGCCTATGCTTACCGTGCCCTTGTTTAATACTACTTCGGGCGATTTAAAATACCGTTTACTTTCAGTAGGGGTAAATGTTGGTTTCTTCTACAACCTTGATGTAAAAGGGGAGGAAGAGGTGATAGAGTAAGCTTCTCTTTTACATTTGCCTGAATATAAAATTCAGTTCTTTTGAGTATAACGTCCCGAATGGTTTAAAACCATTCGGGACGAACCATTTTACAAGAGGCGGGCTTTATGCCCGTCGGTATAACAAGTAAAATCAGTATAATTTCAATTGATTTATTGGGGGCAGGTTCATTTATAATTTTCTGCCAATTACTCTTCATCGGACATAGTTCTTTGAAAGCTGTAACCACCCTTTATACAACCCAAACCCGCAAACCCTTGGGCAGTGCGTAACAAAAATAACACGGTAACCGTGTAACTAAGTAACACCGTAACTTGAAGAAACACATTTACAGTGGGGTATGGGCACTATGTTAAAATTGTGTAAGCACTCTGGGATTTTTTGTGTTGCTTTGCACCGACGATGAGTCTTTAGGGGTGCCGAAGGCAGTTCCAAGTTTCAGGTTGTATGTTTAAAGTCCTTCTTAAAACATAAAACTTAAAACCAAAAACTTCTACGGCTGAGATCATACCCTTTGAACCTGAACGGGATAATGCCTGCGAAGGGAATAAGATGGGTTTAACAATTTTAAGGCGCAGGGCTGCCCCTGCCATGTGCTGTTGTTTAACCAAAATATTCATCAAACAAATGTTTCGTTTCATTCTGGCCTTTTTCGGGGCCTTTGTTCTCACCACAGGGCTTATTGCCCAAACAACACTTACCGGTTATGTTTACCAAGCAAACGACGGCCAACCGCTAGCCAACGTGTATTTGCAGTTGAAGGTAGACGATGTGGCCCGCCAATCGGCAACCACCAACAAAATCGGACAATTTACCATTGCCGGCGTTAAACCCGGAACTTACACCCTTGTGGCTAGTCTTACCGGCTACCAAACACAGCAAATGCTGCTTACTGTATCGGCTGCCGACCCTTCGCAACCCCTTGTTTTTAACTTAGAAGAACAGGTGGTAGAAAGTGAGGCGGTAGTAGTAGAGGCTTTTAGGGCTTCGGCTAAAACGCCCATTACCCTCAGTTCGCTAAAAACGGCTGATATTGAGGCGAGGTATGTAGGGCATGACATCCCCGCTTTGATTATCGCCACGCCCTCTGTTAATTCATATTCTGATGCCGGAAACGGCATGGGGTATTCGGGTTTCAGGTTGCGCGGTATCGACCAAACTCGTATTAATATGACCATTAACGGGGTGCCTGTGAACGATGCTGAAACGCAAGGATTTTACACCAACAACTTTAGTGATTTGGCCAGCAGCGCATCTGAAATTCAAATTCAGCGCGGGGTAGGTACCAGCAGCAACGGTACTGCGGCATTGGGCGGCTCGCTTAATGTGGTTACCAAAAACCTTGACGAAAGTCCTTCGTTTTCATTGCACAGCGGTTTCGGATCGTTCAACTCTATGAGGAATACGGTGGAATACCAAACAGGACGTTTAGCCAATGGTAAGGTGGCGTTTTACGGTCGCTTGTCGGATTTACGTTCAGACGGTTACCGCGAGCATTCGCAAAGCCACAATCAGTCCTATTTTTTGAGCGGCGGGTTGTTTGGCAAACGCTCGTTGTTAAAATTCAATGCGTGGGGCGGTATTTCGCAATCTCAACTGTCATATGCCGCGATAGATAAGGCCACGCTTGAGAAAAACCGCAGGGCTAACCCTCTAACTCCCGAAGAAAGGGATGAGTTTCGCCAACGGTTTTACCAGTTGCAATACACTTATCATATTTCGTCGAAGTTGAATGCATCTGCATCGGCGTATTATGTGAAGGGCGATGCTCCGTATTTTGATTATTTGTGGTACGGTGCTCCGCTTTCATACCTCAACGCCCCTTCAGACACTATTGTTCGCAACGGCGATACGGTGACTACTACCGATTTTGTAGCCCGCTACCGATTAGACCAAGAGTTTACAGGTGGTTTCGCCTCGCTTAATTACACAGCTAAAAAACTGAATGTGAGTGTGGGTGTTCACGCCAATAAGTTTGTGAGCAGGCACTTTAACCAAGTAGCTTGGGCGCAAACCTTGCCTGCGGGCGTAACCCCCGGCCATGTGTGGTACTCAAACACGGGCACTAAGCAAGAAATGAGCGCTTTTGTAAAGGCGGCTTATACAGTAGGGGAGAAGCTTACTTTTTTTGCCGATGTGCAAGCACGCCGAGCAAGCTGGAAGTACAAGGTTGACAAAATGGAATACCTGTTTACCGAGTATAATGTAGAGCCAATGGAGTGGTTGTTTATCAACCCTAAAGTAGGAGTGAGCTACCAACTGGATAAAAACATAGGTTTTTATTTGAATGCAGGGATGACCGGGCGTGAACCCACCCGCAGCGATTACTTGCGCGACGACCTTGCCTGGCGCGATATTAAACAGGACGATTTGAAGCCTGAAACCGTTACCGATATTGAGTTGGGTACCAAGATTTCAACCAAAAACCTGTGGGTGAACGCTAACGTGTATTACATGGCGTTTAACAACCAAATTGCCAATACAGGGTTACTAAACCAATTTGGCTCGCCCATTACCCAAAACACAGGTAGCGGCACCCGTGCCGGTATTGAGATTGATGGTATGCTTGTTATTGATAAGCGTTGGGCTATTACCCATGCTTCAAGCTTTAGCAGCAACAGCATCAATAGCTTTACCCAGTATTACAGCATTACCGATGAAAACGGCAACCCAGTAGGTAGCGGCAATGATGGGGTTACCTTCAAAAATATCAACCCTGCGTTTAGTCCTGCGGTGATTATTAACCAAGGGGTAAAATACAGCCCGCTACCGTTTTTAAGTATTGAGCTGAATGGTCGCTATGTAGGCAAGCAATACTTGGATAATACCGAGACCGAAAGCCTTTCGTTGCCTTCGTTTTTTGTAGGTGATGCAGTGCTTGGTATAAAACTTGACCAATGGACAGGTATGGGTGAGCAAACCCTTAGCGTACGTGTAAACAACTTTAGCAATACGTTATACAGTCCATCGGGTGCTTTGGGCGGTTGGGGCAACAGTATGGTGCAGGATGCCAACGGCAATCGCACGGTTACCACGCCCGCAGCATATTACCCTGCGGCAACTACCAACTTTTTTGTAACGCTTGCTATGAAGTTTTAAGGGAAACAAAAGGGTTGACACCCAATTACTGCTATAATTAAACACGAAGCGGGACGTCAGTCCCGCTTCGTGTTTATATAAATTGAAAAGGATTTTTAATCCTTTAGAGATAATCAAATTACTTTTTGATGGGATACTTCATGCGGTAGTCGGTATGAACGCGACCCGCGCTAATGTCGTTCAGTTTGCCTTTCAGCAAACGGCGGCGCAAGGGGCTAATGTGGTCGATAAATAGTTTGCCGTCAGTATGGTCGTGCTCGTGTTGGATAATACGGGCAATAATGCCGTCAAACTCCTCTTCGTGAAGGTTAAAATCTTCATCCCTGTACTCGATTTTTATTTTCGAGTGGCGGTTAACCTTCTCGCGGATGGTAGGGATGCTTAGGCAACCTTCTTCAAAATCCCATTTTTTGCCTTCTTCATCCAATATGTAGGCATTAATAAAGGTGCGTTTAAATTCTTTTTTAGCGTCCCCTTCTTCATCTTCAAACATAGGAGCCGCATCCACCACAAACAGGCGAATGGGCAATCCTATTTGGGGGGCGGCCAAGCCTACACCGCTGCTTGCATACATGGTTTCGTACATGTTGGCAATCAGTTCCTTCAAATTAGGGTAATCAGGGGTTATGTCCTCGGCTTCCTTCCTCAATACGGGGTCGCCGTAGGCAATTACTGGTAAAATCATCGTACAGTCTCTAAATAATCCTGCAAAATTAATACAGCACTCACAGTATCCAACAATTCTTTGTTTTGGCGGTCTTTTTTCTTCACTCCGCTATCTATTAAAGAGCGGGAGGCAATTTTAGAAGTAAACCGTTCATCGTAGCGAACCACGGGCATCGTAGGAAAATTCTTCTTTACGGCATTTAAAAATGCCTGTATATGCCTTTCTGATTCAGAAGCACTGCCGTCCATTTGCTTGGGTAGGCCCACCACAAAAGTTTCCACGTTGTTTTGCGTGCAATATTCTTTCAGGTAGTTAATCACATCCTTCGCGTGCACAGTACCCAGCGAGGTAGCAATAATTTTCAACTCGTCGGTAACCGCCAGTCCCACCCGCTTGGTGCCGTAATCTATGGCTATAATGCGTGGCAAATTATTTCAATTTAAATTTAATTGGTAATAACATCTTAACTCGCACTTTCTTGCCCCTTTGTTCCCCCGGTTTCCATTTCATCAGCTTTACTACTCTGATAGCCTCTTTTGAGCAATCTTCGTCAAAACTTTTATAAGCTGTCACATTACTAACGTTGCCGTCCTTCTCAACGACAAACTGAATAATTACAGTGCCTTGCTTATTATTTTCAATAGCAAGCGGAGGATAAACAATATTTTGGGCGATGAACTTTTGTCTCGCTTCATCTCCACCCGGATATTCAGGCATTACTTCAACTATCTCAAAAACAGGTTCTTCTGTTTTTGTTGTTTTGCAAGCGCAAAGACCAATAATGGCAAATAATACTATAATTTTATAAGGCTTTATCATAATCTAAATTTAATTGGCATAGAAATTCTCACTCGCACTTTATTCCCCTTTTGTTTTCCGGGAACCCATTTCATTAATGAAACTACTCTTGCAGCTTCCTTACCGCATTCTTCATCAAAAGTTTTTGTAACAACAATATTACTTGTTGAGCTATCGGTTTCCACTATAAATGTAACATATACAGTCCCCATCAAGCTGTTTTTTTTGGCATTTTCAGGATATACAAGGTTGTTATTGATAAACTCAATTCTTGCGGCATCTCCACCTGGATAATGCGTAGGAATCTCATCAGAGGTAGTATCGATATATGTATATTGTTGCGGGGTACTTTTTGTTGTTTCCAGAGTTTCTTTTTTTACAACAGCAGACGAAGCACAGCCTGCTGCCACTATACAGGCTATAAGTATAATTATCAGTGGGTTCATTTTATTTATTCAAAACAATTCTAAAAACAGTACCAACGCCTACTACACTGGCTTTTACAAAGATATTGCCTTTGTGGTAATCTTGAATGATACGTTTCACCAGCGATAGCCCCAAACCCCAGCCGCGCTTTTTGGTTGTGAAGCCGGGTTTAAAAACCGTTTTAAATTGCGAGGAAGGGATGCCTTTGCCCGTATCCCGCACATCGATAATTATTTTTTTGCGGGTTTCTGTAATCATAAAATCTATTTTTCCTTGTCCTTCCATCGCATCAATAGCATTTTTACATAGGTTTTCAACCACCCACTCAAACAACGGAATATTTACCTGTGCCGTAGGATGCGTTAGTCGTGAGGCGTCAATGGTAAAGGCTACTTTGCTTGACACACGGTTTTTTAAGTAGCCCACAGCTTTTTCAAGTACCTGCTCAATATTTTCGGGTTTTAGTTCCGGTTCTGAGCCAATTTTCGAGAAACGTTCGGTTACCAATTCCAATCGTTTTACATCGTGCTCCATTTCAGTAATCAGCTCACTGTCAATATTGCCTTCCGATGCTCTAAAAAGGTCAATCCAAGCCAGCAACGAGGATATCGGCGTGCCCAATTGGTGTGCGGTTTCTTTTGCCAGCCCCACCCATACGCGGTTTTGCTCGCTTCGGCGTGATGCGTTGAAAGCAAAATACGATACCAGCAAAAACAAGCTTATAAGCGTCATTTGGTAGATGGGAAAGTATTGCAACTGACTAAGCAGCGTAGAGTTTTCGTAATAAATATAGTTTTTAGCTTGGTCAGAAATGTTGATGATGATAGTGTCATTGTTCTCAAGCTTCATCTCTTCCAGCTTTTTGTATTGGTATTTCGAGTCGGTAGCCAGCTTATTCGAGTCGAGGTTCACAAACGTCATAATGTTTTCCTCTTGGTCAAGCATGATAGCCGGGATAGTGGTGTTCTTCTTCACTACATTAATACAAAACGTATTTGCATCACTGATAAATTTATCAATGGCTTCGTCCTCGCCCTCATAACTCACCGAGTTCACAAGCAGGTTAGTAGCATGGGCCCAAATTTCCATATTACGCTTTTCCTGTTCGGCCAGTTTACTGGCAAGGGTTTGTGTGTACAACAACGAGAAAAGGGCTATACAAATGGCAAACAGCAATAACAGCAGTTTCCACACACGTTTTACTTTATATTCCATACAAAACTCTACACAATATTAACCATTTTTAAACGCTCGCAGGGCAGGCTGTTATTGCATAAAGGTTTTTGCTTGGGTTTTTGATGTATTGCCATTACTTTGCTCCCGTATTATGATACTAAAAACTGTTGTTGGTGGCGCAGAAGTTTCTTTTGATACCCAAAAGGGTATAGAGCTTACTTTGGCTGTGTTGCAAGGGCCTGATACCGTAAATGCTTTTTATATCCCCGATGCAGTGATAACACCACTGGTTGCAGGAGGATTTGTAGGGTCAACCGCTATGGGTGGTGCATGTAATTGTGAGAACATCACCTTCAACGCACACGGAAATGGTACTCACACTGAGTGTGTAGGGCATATCAGTAAAGAGCGCGTTGCTTTGCACGAGTGTTTAAAAGAGTTTTTGTTTGATGCCGAGTTGGTATCAATTACCCCCGATAGGTTGCCCGACGGCGATTTTATCATTACTGCTGAACTATTGGCAGCGGCTGTGAAACACGATGCCAAAGCCCTTATTATCCGCACATTGCCTAATGGAACGGATAAAAAAGTAAAAAGGTACAGCGGAACTAATCCTATTTACTTAAGCAAAGAAGCTGCCGATTGGATTAGAGAACGCGGTATTGAACATTTGCTGGTGGATATGCCATCGGTGGATAGGGAAGAGGATGGTGGAGCACTGGCTGCCCATCATGCGTTTTGGAATTACCCGCAGGCAACCCGAATGAATTGCACCATTACTGAATTGATATACGTGCCCGATGCTGTTGCCAACGGCCAATACCTGCTTACCATAGCTGCGGGTGCTTTTGATAGTGATGCCAGCCCTTCGCGCATTGTAATTTATCAAGCCATTTAACTGCGCGGTTAACATTGTCCCGCAAAAAAGGCGTTTTATCCAAAAAGTAACCGTTTATAGTATCCTACCCTTACTTTTGTTTAACTATAACTGAAAAAGTACATTTATGATGAAGATTAAAAACTATTTCTTATCGCTGTTGCTGCTGTTGGCTTTTGTTGCCGTGCAGGCTCAAGGCGGCGGCGCGCCCGAAAACTGGTTTAACCTTGACTTGCAAAAAGACTCAATACTGGGTGTAAGTGCTGAAAGGGCTTACAATGAGTTGTTGCAAGGGAAAGAATCTAAAACAGTGATTGTGGCTGTAATTGACGATGGTACTGACTTTAAACACGAAGACCTTGCCGATATTATCTGGACAAATGACAAAGAAGTGCCCGGCAACGGTAAAGACGATGACGGTAACGGTTATATTGACGATGTACACGGCTGGAATTTTATAGGCGGTAAAGACGGAAACATTGATGTTGAAGCCTTAGAGTTAACGCGTGTGTATGCCGAATACAGCAAGAAATTTGCTACAGTTGATGTTAAGAAACTGACCAAAGAAGAGAAAAAACAATACGATTACTATATCAAAAAAGTAAAGCCTGCTTTCTTCGAAAGTCATTACGAAGCCAGCCACAACTACTTCCGTTTCTCAAACATAATTCAGGCAGTAGATGAAATTGAAAAAGAGATAGGCAGCAAAATAACCCTTGATAAAATTAAAAAATACAAAGCAAAAGGTACCTACCAAGAGCTGGCTGCAAAATACATCACTACCTTCTTTGGATACGGTATGGATATGGACGGTATTAAGGAGCAGTTTGACGGTATTTTGAACTACTACAAAAATGAAGTTGAACACCGCTACAACGTTGATTTTGACCCCCGCAGCATTGTGGGTGATAACTACAAAGACCAAAACGAGCGTGTGTACGGTAACAACGATTACCGCGGCCCGCAAGGCGACCACGGTAGCCACGTAGCAGGTATTATCGGTGCGATACGTTCTAACAACGTAGGTATTAATGGCGTTGCCAACAACGTTAAGATTATGATTGTGCGCGTTGTGCCTGATGGCGACGAGCGTGATAAAGACGTTGCCAACGGTATCCGCTATGCAGTGGATAACGGTGCTACGGTAATTAACATGAGCTTTGGTAAATCTTTCAGCTATAACAAGCAAGTGGTTGACGAAGCAGTTAAATACGCTGAAAGCAAAGACGTATTGCTGGTGCACGCTGCCGGTAACGATGCAAAAAACACTGATCTTGAAGATAACTTCCCTACCGATAAATTTGAAGGCAAAGGATCTGCTAAAAACTGGATTGAAGTAGGTGCTTGTGCTCACGAATACGGCGAAAACATTCCTGCTGAGTTTTCTAACTACGGTAAAAAGAATGTGGACGTATTTGCTCCCGGTGTAGAGATTAACTCAACCACCCCTGATAATAAATATGCTTCGTTTAGCGGAACCAGTATGGCTTCGCCTGTAACTGCAGGTGTGTGCGCGCTAATCCGTTCATACTTCCCTGAACTGACTGCTGAACAAGTGAAATCAATCATTATGAAATCAGTAACCCCCATCACTATTAAAGTGAAAACCCCCGGTACTGAAACTTTGGTTGATTTTAAAGAACTGTGCATTAGCGGTGGTGTGGTAAACGCCTACAACGCTGTGCAACTTGCTATGAAAACAAAGGGTAAAAAGAAATAATACCCTAAGCAAATACACTACTCAAAAGCCGCCTTGTGCGGCTTTTGTTGTTTATAGGCCGCCGTCCTCCCGAACTCGCTTCGGGATCTCATTGGTAGTTAGCGTGAATTGGTATTGCGATGTTGAAACAAGTTCAACATGACGGGGTGCAAGCATTGCAAGCCCAATCTGTCATGCTGACGAAGGAAGCATCTTATAACAAATGTGTTGTAGCGTCGTGTTCGCAAAGTTGCGATAGGAAATTTCGCTGCGATCAATTTGACAGTGGGGTTAGTGCGGATGGTTTCCTGAGCCTGCCGAAGGGTGCGGTTGCCAGACTTCCCGAACTAGTTTCGGGATCTCATTGGTATCAATCGTAAATTGTGAGTTCGATGCTGAAACGAGTTCAGCATGACTTCCACTCCCATCCAACAAACCGCTATAAAATTGTACCTTTGCAAAAATTTTTGCAATGACTACTTCTTCTCAAACATACAGTGCTAAAGAAACCCTATCAAAATTAGGAATAAACGACCTTAACGAAGCTTCAAGCACCGGACAGGTGTGGGCAAGTCCCGCCGCTGCCGAAGTGCGTGAAATATACTCACCCGCCGACGGGCAACTGATTGCCAAAGTAAAAATGGCTACCGAAGCCGAATACAACGCCATGATGGAAAAAGCCCAAGAGGCATTTGCCTACTGGCGTACCGTACCCGCACCAAAACGCGGTGAAATCATCCGTCAGTACGGTAACAAGTTGCGCGAATACAAGCAACCGCTGGGCGAGTTGGTAAGCTACGAGATGGGTAAAATTTTACAGGAAGGTTTGGGCGAAGTACAAGAGATGATAGACATCTGCGATTTTGCAGTGGGTCTTTCACGCCAGTTGCACGGGTTAACCATGCACAGCGAGCGCCCCAACCACCGTATGTACGAGCAATACCATCCTTTAGGAATTGTGGGCGTTATTTCGGCCTTCAACTTCCCCGTAGCGGTGTGGAGCTGGAATGCCATGTTGGCTGCTGTTTGCGGAGATGTAACCGTTTGGAAACCTTCTGAAAAAACACCCCTTACTGCCATTGCCTGTACCAACCTGATGGCAGAAGTATTGAAAGAAAACAGCCTTCCCGAAGGTATATTTAACTTGATAATTGGTGATTACCGCATTGGTGAGCTAATGAGCAACGATAAGCGGATGCCCCTTGTTTCGGCCACAGGTTCTACCCGCATGGGTAAACTGGTGGGTGCAGCCGTAGGTGCACGTTTAGGTCGTGCCTTGTTGGAGCTGGGCGGAAACAACGCCATCATTATCAGCGAAAATGCCAACCTTGATATGGCTTTGCGCGCCGTAATATTCGGTGCTGCGGGTACTTGCGGACAGCGTTGTACCACCACCCGCCGTATCATTGTCCAAGACAGTATTTACGACAAATTTAAAAATATGCTGGTGTCGGCTTACCCACAGCTAAACATCGGTCACCCATTAAGCAACGGCACATTGGTAGGTCCGTTGATTGATAAAGACGCAGTGAAAAATTACCAAACCGCCCTTGAGCAACTGAAACAACAAGGCGGTACTGTGTTAGTAGGCGGTGAAGTACTTTCAGGCGAAGGCTATGAATCGGGTTGTTACGTAAAACCCACCATTGCCGAAGCACAAAACCATTACCCTATTGTGCAGCACGAAACTTTTGCCCCCATCTTATACTTGCTTAAATACAGCAATATAGATGAAGCCATTGCTATGCAAAACGATGTACCACAAGGGTTGAGTTCATCAATATTCTCAAACAATATCTTAGAAACCGAACGCTTTTTGGCAGCAGCCGGCAGCGATTGCGGTATTGCCAACGTAAACATAGGCACTTCGGGTGCTGAAATCGGCGGGGCTTTCGGTGGTGAAAAAGAAACAGGCGGCGGTCGCGAAAGCGGTTCAGATGCTTGGAAGGTGTATATGCGCCGTCAAACCAATACCATCAACTACGGTACTGAATTACCGTTGGCACAAGGCATACAATTTAACCTGTAATACCGTCTTACCATAGTATGTTAAAAGGGATATGGGCAACCACTTGCGCACAAAGGCTTCTTATAGCCTTTGCTATGCTGCTCCCTTTTAGCGCGTTTGCCCAACAACCCCAAGAAAAGTGGGGCTTTACTGCTTCAGCATTGGGTGGGTATGTTTGGGCGCATAAAGGCTCAGTGGCTAATCTTAAGGCACACGTGTACGGCGGTATGTTGGGGTTTAAATTTCAAACAGCCAACCGCAAGCAGTGGCACCGCATTTATAACAAGCCTGCATGGGGCGTTGATGTATTGTATCTGTACTACGGCAATCCCAATATTGTAGGTTCGGTCTACGGGTTGCTGCCTTATGTTGAGTTTCCGTTTTTTAAAAAATTCGGAGCCAATTTCAATTTAAAAGTTAATTGGGGGTTGGGGTACGTTACCCAACCGTTTGATGTGGCCACAAATACTAGCAATAATGCTGTTGGTTCGCACCTCAACGGCAGTTTGTGCGTACACGGTATTATCAATATTCCGCTCTCACCCAAAAGCGAGTTGAATCTTGTTGGCGGCCTCACCCATTTTTCAAACGGTAATTTTAAAATGCCCAATTTGGGGATTAATTCACCCGAAATAAAAATTGGTTATACCCGTTATTTAAGAATCAAAAAGGTAGAAGAAGAGTTACCCAATGATATGGATACCCTGCGCAACTCATACCTGTTAACTGCGGCCTTTGCCAGTAAATACACCGACTACATTTTCCCTAAACGCGTTTTAGTAGGTAGTTTGCAGTTTAAATACCTGCGCACACTTGCTGCAAAAAGTAAGTTTGGCGGTGGGTTGGATTTGTTTTATGACGAAGGGAATTTTTACGTAGAAAACCGAAAGGGTATCGCCTCAAAAGGGAACGCGGACAAAGCGATAGAAGTTGCGGTAAAAGTAGGACACGAGTTACAGTTTGGCAGGCTGGCGTTAATTACAGACATAGCGGCGTATTTATACAATACCAACAAAGTAAAAGGCCCTATTTACCAACGAATTGGACTTAGAGGGCAGATTACAAAACAAGTAGGAATATATACAGCATTAAAAGTGCATTTTGCCCGTGCTGATTATTTTGAATGGGGTGTTAATTACCGAATAAATAACCGTTGAAAAAACACGTATACATATTACTCATTATAGGGTTTTTCTTTTCGGCCTGTAAAGACAAAATAGGACCGGAAGAATGCTTTATGGCAGCGGGTAAAAACGGTAGCCGTGAGGTAACAGTGAGTAACTTTCAATCGATTATTGCCAGCGACCGATTGGTGTTGCGTATTACGCAAGACACAGCACAACCTCAAAAAGTAGTGCTAAGGGGCGGCGGAAATGTGATAAAGAATGTATCGGTGGCAGTAGATAACGGTCAACTAATTATTGACGACCGTAATGTTTGCAACTGGACCCGGGATTTCAGCAAAAAAATAATTGTAGAAATTAATTGCAAAATCTTGCATGGTATCACACTGAACGATGCCGCTGAAATTGAATTTACAGATACGCTTCAGTCAGATTCATTGGTGGTTTACCAGCGCAGTGCGGGTAAAGTTAACCTAACCGTAAAAGCAGGGAAGTTTGAAGTAAATCACGAATCAACGGGGGTGGTAGATATCAACGGGTATGCGGCAGTGTTTGTGCCTGTGATGTTTGATGCAGGAAAATTGGACGCCCGCAACATGCAAGGCGATTACACATTTGCCTACCATTACGGGATAAACGAGTTGCACGTGAAGCCGTTTAAAGTGCTGCATGCCCTTGTAGGCAACAGCGGTAATATCTTTTATTACGCCGAACCTGTTGAAGAGCCGCTAAAAGTGGAACGGATAGGAAGCGGAAATGTGGAGCGGAAATAACTGCCATTTTGACAACAAAACCCTTTGGCAGTAATATTGCAAGCTGGCGGGTAGCTATAAAATATTGAAAACATCAGGATTAAATAAATTAACCCGAAAAATTTTTGGTAACAAACGTATGACAAACCACGAAACTGAGAACAGGGAAGAATTGAACGACAAAGAAACTACTGCTGAAAACGAAGTGAACGTTGATGCAAAGGGAGACGAAAAGGCAGGAAATGGGCCTGTGGCTGAAAACGATAGCACAACGGCAGATGAAGAAGCACAAACACAAGCCAGCATTGAAGGAAAACTGAAAGCCGAAATTGCTGAGCTGAATGATAAATACCTGCGCCTGTACAGCGAGTTTGATAATATGAAACGCCGCAATGCTAAAGAACGCATTGAGTTGATGGATACTGCGGGAAAAGACATTTTATTGTCGTTTATTCCTGTGGTGGATGATTTTGAACGTGCCCAAAAAGCCTTTGAAAACTCAACCGATATTGAAGCTGTAAAAGAAGGTGTAACATTAATACACACCAAGTTTTTAAATATACTTTCGCAAAAAGGGGTAAAAGCCATTGAGTCAAAAGGGCAGCCTTTTGATGTGGATTACCACGAAGCGATTACCAAAATACCCGCACCTACCGATGACCTTAAAGGCAAAGTGGTTGACGAGGTTGAAAAGGGCTACACCCTTAAAGATAAAGTGATACGTTTTGCAAAAGTTGTAATAGGCGAATAATGGCTAAAAGAGATTATTACGAAATATTGGGCGTGGGGAAAAACGCCACCGCGGAGGAAATTAAAAAAGCCTACCGCCAAATGGCGATAAAGTACCACCCCGATAAAAACCCCAACAACCCAGAGGCTGAGGAGAAGTTTAAAGAAGCTGCCGAAGCCTACGAGGTGCTAAGCGACCAAAACAAACGCAGCCAATACGACCAATTCGGGCATGCAGGCATGGGCAACCGTGGCGGCTACGGAGGTGGCGGTGGTATGAGTATGGATGATATTTTCAGCCAGTTTGGGGATATTTTCGGTCAAGGAAGCCCGTTTGAGAGCTTCTTTGGCGGAGGAGGAAGAGGCAGTAGGGGAGCCGTAGGCTCAAACATCCGTATAAAAATTAAACTTACCCTGCAAGAAATAGCCAAAGGCGCCGAAAAGAAGGTGAAGTACAACCGCATGACGGTGGCCAAGGGTGTTAACTTCAAAACTTGCCCAACTTGTAACGGAGCTGGTGCTGTGCGCCGAGTTACCAATACAATTTTAGGTCAGATGCAAACTACTACCACTTGTAATACTTGTAGCGGTAGTGGTAAAATTGTGTCTGAACGTCCCGCGGGTGTTGGTCCCGACGGCTTAATCGCACAGGAAGAATTTGTGGAGCTAAAAATCCCTGCAG
Organism: Bacteroidota bacterium; assembly: GCA_008933805.1. NCBI lineage: Bacteria > Pseudomonadati > Bacteroidota > Bacteroidota bacterium. Next base: position 118,938 of record WBUH01000010.1, on the reverse strand, counting down.
GTGTTGAAGAAGGAATGCAACTATCGGTAAGCGGCAAAGGAAACTCAGCGCCCGGTGGCACAGGTCCTAACGGTGATTTGATAGTTCAGATTGAGGAGATTGAAGACGAAAACCTGAAACGCGACGGACAGAACGTGCTGTATGTACACGACATCAGTTTTTCTGACGCAGCGTTGGGTACCAGTATCGAAGTGCCAACGGTTGAAGGCCGTGCAAAAATTAAAATTGATGCCGGTACACAATCGGGTAAAGTATTGCGCCTGAAAGGTAAAGGCTTGCCTACAGTGAACGGTTACGGACGCGGAGACCAATTGGTGCAGATAAAAATTTATACTCCCACAAAACTTAGCAACGAAGAAAAAGCCCTGCTTGAAAAACTTCGCGATGCTGAGAACTTTAAGCCCAATCCTGCTCATACTGATAAAAGCTTTTTCGGCCGTATGAAAGAGTTTTTCGGTTGTTTTGCCATCGGAGCATCCAGCCTCCTTGGGTTTATCAACGGATAATAATAGTAATATAATAACTTATAGAAACGGTGGACAGCATTTGCTTGTTCACCGTTTTCTTTTATCTGCCCAAGTAAAATCAATGATGCTTGGAGTATTGGCTCTTTGTGCGGCTGTTGTCCACGAAAAGTGCGAAATTCAAGTTTTCGTTCAGGGTAGCGAGTAGTTTGAAAGGCAAAACTTGAATTTGGTTTTCGTGGTGGGCTTTTTGTTTACTTTTTGCCCAAACAAAAAGTAAAGAGCAAGTATTTTAAAAGTATAACTATGATTTTCCCTGCACTAATTCAGCAGTTACCAACGTTACCTCAAGGCATATCACTTACTTTTCGATAAAGAAAGGTATAAATAGATACAGCCTGTGGCTTTATGCCTGTTAACCTTTATTTTTGCTCAAACGCATGATATTGCAAATACAAACAACCTATCCGCTTTGGTGGATTATACCCTGCCTGCTGGGTGCAGCAGGAGCGGCATGGCTGCTATATACCCGTAATCCCTTTGGTGATGACGAGGTAAAACGCCGTTCGCCGTTATATATCTCACTTATAGCTATTCGATTTTTAAGTGTTTTTCTGTTGTGCTTTTTACTATTAGCACCCTTTATAAAATCGTCAACCAAAAAAATACAAAAGCCTGTAATTGTATTGGCACAAGACAATAGCCAGTCGATTACAGCCAATAAAGATTCTGCCTTTTACAAAAACGAATACCCCAAAAAACTACAAGCCCTTGCCGAAGAGCTGCGTAAAGACTTTGATGTGAAACTGTTTGGGTTAGAGGACAAAGTGAGTGAGGGAACTTCATTTAATTACAGCGGCAAGCAAACCAACCTCAGCAGCTTATTTACCGAGATTACCAGTCAGTACGAAAACCAAAACCTTGGCGCAGTAATCATTGCTTCCGATGGGTTGTTCAACAGCGGTTCAAACCCTGTGTATGCAGCAGAAAACAGCAAAGTACCTGTGTTTACCGTTGCTTTGGGCGATACTACCGTGCCCCGCGATGTTTTGGTAAAAAGCATCCGAAACAACAAAATTGCGTATTTGGGCAATACTTTCCCTGCTGAAATAACGGTTGCTGCCAGCAAGCTCAATGGGGCTAAAACAACCTTAACCGTTAGCAAAAATGGTAAAATATTATTCAGTAAAGAACTAGCTATTACAAACGATAATTTATCACTAACCGAGAACCTGCAATTAGCCGCAGATGAACCCGGTACGCAACACTATATCGTACAGCTTACTACCGTGAGCGATGAAATCAGCTACATAAATAACCGCAAAGACTTTTTTATTGAAGTACTTGACGGACGGAATAAAATCCTATTGCTGGCACCTGCACCGCACCCTGATTTGGCAGGGATTAAACAAGCGGTGGAAAGCAATCAGAACTACGAGGTAGTAATCACATTTGCTTCAGGTTTCACTAACTATAATGACCTTAAAAAATACAACCTGGTAATACTGCATCAGCTTCCTAATATTGAAAACCCTGCTGAAAACCTGCTTGCCGCTGTTGAGAACAGCAAGTTGCCGGTGTTACACATTATTGGCACACAAACCCTCATCCCGATGTTTAACGATTTAGGAACGGGGATAGCTATCAGTAATTACCGCAATCAAATTAACGACGCTCTACCCTTGCTAAACGACGGGTTTTCGCTGTTTACCCTTAGTGAAGAAACCAAGGCCCGTTTGCGTTTTTGGCCACCGCTGAAAACTCCTTTCGGAACTTATTCGCAGGCTGCATCGGCAAACACTTTGTTGCAGCAGCAAATAGGTGCGATAAAAACCCAACAGCCGCTAATCTACTTTAACCAAAGCACCGACAGACGTATGGGTGTGATATTAGGTGAAGGCTACTGGCGTTGGAGGTTACAAGATTTTGAACGCAATAAAAATCACGACGCTACGAATGAGGTAATGACCAAAACCATCCAGTACTTGGCTGCCAAAAACGATACCCGTAAATTCAGGGTGAATGCTCAGAAAAACACGTTTAACGAAAACGAGAAGGTGGTATTTGATGCGCAGGTATATAACGAAAGTTATGAAGCCATTACTGAACCCGATGTGAAGATGGATATCAAAAGTCAGGACGGGAAATCGTTTACCTATACCTTTAGCAAAGCAACTACAGCATATACCCTGAATGCCGGTTATTTTGCCGCAGGAAACTATACATATAAGGCGACTGTGAAAGTTGGTAATCGCGAGGAAACCCTTAACGGCAGGTTTACTGTGATACCGTTGCAAGTAGAGTTGCTGGAGACCGTTGCCGACCACCAATTAATGCGCTCACTGGCCGAGAAAAACGGGGGTAGCATGGTATATGCCAACGAAATAGAAAAGCTTACCCAGCTGATTAAAAAACGTGAAGACATTAAACCAGTAAGCTATATGCAAACAGCGTTTAAAGATATTATCAACCTTAGATGGGTATTTTTTATATTGCTGGCACTACTGGCTACTGAGTGGTTCTTGCGCCGTCGCAACGGAGCCTATTAATGATAAATTATTTATGAAAAGGATATTACTATTTTTTATTACCGCAGTTATTTTAAGTTCATGTGCTTCTAACGAGGTGGCAAATTCAGGGGATGTGAAACAAAGCACTATTCACCAGCAGTATTCTATTTCGTACGATGAGAGTGAAAATGTTACATGGGCGTATGCAACATATCGGTTTGGAGGCAGCAATGGCACTACCCTAGTATTAACAAAACCCGCCGAAGTCACTTTTAACGGGGATAGTATGCGTTTATCAACCAATGTTGTTAGTGGTGCAGGGTATAATTTAGCCTACAAAAAACCGATTGAGAACGGGCGAGAATGTGAGTTTGTGTATATAGATACCGAAGGGAAGAAACACGTTAATAAATTAAAATTCAACCCTGTATTGATGGGCACACCTCCTGCCGAAGTGAAAAAAGGAATGCCTCTTGAGCTGCCTTTGTTTACACAGCCTTTGCAACATGGCGAAAGCTTGCGTATTACCCTTAGCGATACCGTGCGTACCGAAGAGTTTGTGGTTGAAAATATTCCTACGAAAGGTAAACTTATTGTGCCTGCCAATGTATTGCAACCTTTATCGGGAGAAGTTACCCTTAATATTTCTCGTGTGTCTTCTATTCCTCTTCAAAGTGCTACCGAAGTGGGTGGCGGCATCAGCTTTGTTTATACGCTAAAACCCCGCAGGTTAACTGTGGTGGAGTAACTTAGGTCTTTAAGAGCCTGCTTCATAATTAGTTTTAAATTATCCGAAATCAATTTAGCGGAAGCAAAAGCTTTGTGCTAAACAGTTTTAGTTGCTCTGATAGTGATGAGCATTTCAAAGAGCATTCTCTGGCCTTCTAGTGTGTTGTACGGCTTCTTTATTGTGTTGAGATAGGTCTGTCTATAGTTTAGAGTAGCTTAATTGTTTTAATAGCATCCCGTACTGCCATAAAATAAAAAAGCCCCAAAGTGTTTAAACCTTGGGGCTACCTTTTGAAAATGTAGTGTCTTATTTTGCAATCCTTCTTTCTTTGATACGGGCTTTCTTGCCTTTAGCATCGCGAAGATAGAATATACGGGCACGACGAACTTTACCGTGCTTGTTCACTTCAATTTTGTCAATAAATGGGCTATTTGCGGGGAAAATACGCTCAACACCTATACCGTTTGATATTTTACGAACGGTAAAAGTTTCGCTCATTCCTGCATTGCGGCGTTGCAACACCACACCTTGGAATTGTTGTATACGCTCTTTGTTACCTTCTTTAATTTTATAGTGTACGGTAACAGTATCACCCGCCCTAAATTGGGGGAAATTATTGGTTTTTAAGTATTCGGCTTCAACCAGTTTAATCAAGTCCATCTCTGTGGTTTTTAAAAAGGACTGCAAAGTTACGTATTTAATTCACAATTGCACAAAATTTTTGCAAATTGTGCAATAAAGTATGCACCCCGTTAATCAGCCCTGTGTGTACAAGTGCAAATATAAGGTTTTACGCGGTTTATAAAAACGTAATTGATTGTATCATCAAGTTCACTGATTGCAGTTCTGTTTGTGCTTTTGCATCCGCTTTTTGCTTGTTATCCACCAAATAGCGGCAGGTAAGCACGGTGTTTTTATTTGCCACCAGCCACACAAACACCATTGTTTCTTTACCTTCAATCAGTAGAATACTGTTGTAGTGCAGGATGGTTTTGTTTTCGTTATATTGGTATTTAGCGTTAGGGTGACTGAAACTTTCATTGTCAAGGTAGTGCATTATCTCGCTGCTATCGCTAAAGTTACGACTTTCTTTAATCTCAAACGTGCCTGTACCGTACACCGGTTTTTCAAAATGATAGGTGCCGTCAGGATTTTCAAACATATTCCAGTCGTTGGGGTATTTAAGTGTAAAGTATTTACGGCTTGAAGTAAAATCAAGATCGGCAGGCATGTTAGCTTGCGTGCTTGCAACGATTGATACAAGTAAAAAGCAAAGTGTGTAAAGTGCTTTCATAAGTTACTATAAAGATACAAAAATAGTAACCAACAGCACTTATAAGCAATCGGATATTTTATGGGGCGAAGGAGTGTTTATCGCTTGATAAACGTGCTGAATTTAAGAAACTCGCTTACCCTATCAGGTGTAACAGGTAATTGAAAGCCGTTTTTGAGTTGCAAATATCCGCCGTCGCTTTTTACGTAACTGGCCACAAAGTTTATGTTCACCATAAATGATTTGTGGCAACGGAAAAAGGTTTGCGAGCCTGCAAGAGCCTCTTCAAAGTTTTTAAGCGTGCGGCTTACTACCAGTTTAGTTTCGTCGGCTGTTACAATTTCAGTATAGGTATTATCCGCTTTAAGATACATGATGGTGTCAAGCTCAATAAACTTAACCATATTACCCACCGGCACTGCTATTTTGGTAACGTATGTTCCGCCCAATACATCGCGCAAAAAACCAATCTCGTTTTTCTGATGTTTGCGATAACGTTTTAGTGCTTCTTCCAATTCATCAGGTTCAATGGGTTTCAATAAGTAATCAATTGCAGATAGCTTAAACGCCTGTATGGCATACTGATTATAGGCCGTAGTGAAAATGATGGAAAAATCTATTTCCTCATCGTCAAAAAAGTCAAGCAGTTCAAGCCCGCTATGTCCCGGCATTTCAATATCTAAGAATATTAATTCGGGTTTGTGTTTGCGTATCGCCTTTACTCCATTGGGTAAGTCTTCGCAGTCTGCCATTACTTGAACCTCGGGGCAATACTCGTTCAGTAGCCCTTTCAGCAGCACTCTTGCCCTTGGTTCGTCGTCAATTATTATGGCTTTGATAGGTGGGTTCATTGTATAAAGTGTTCTCTGGGTTTACGGGGATGGTTATGTGTACTGTAGTTCCGGTGGCTATGCCTGAAAAATCGGCTTTATCGTTGTACTCAACCCCAATTTTATTGTTTCCTTTGTTTAGTATTTCAATACGTTTAAGATTAGCCCTTGTAGCAAAAGGCTTATGCTTATCAGATTTTATTTTGGCCAATTCGCCTGATTTTTTACGGCCAATTCCGTTATCATCCACACTGATGCACAAATTGTTCCCTTCAATATAGAAGTCAACAGTAAGCTTCTTTTTGCCTTTTTTGTGCAGTAATCCGTGTTTAATCGCGTTTTCTACATAGGGTTGCACAATCATCGATGGTATTTTAACAATGTCAAGGTCTAAACTGCTGTCAACTACAATGCTGAAGTTAAAATCATCTTCGTTAAAGCGAGCCTTTTCTAACTCTAAATACAGGATTAGTGCATCCACCTCTTCAGTAAGGCTTACAGTGTCTTTTTCCGACATTTCTAATATCATGCGGGTAAGCTTTGAAAACTTAGCCAAGTAGCTTGAAGCACTTCGTTTATCATCGGTAAAGATGAAAGACTGTATAGTGTTAAGTGCGTTGTAAAAGAAATGCGGGTTCATTTGCGACTTGATGGAAGTGAGCATGGATTGTCGCAAGTTTTTTTCGAGTTCAATTTTTTCTACGGCCTGTTGGTTTTCTTTACGTTGCACGCTTAGTTTCCAGCGGTAATAAATAAAGGCAGTAAGCAGGCAAGCAACAAAAACCGATGTCCAAAACCACCATTGTTGCCACAGGGGCTTTTTAATAGTAAACTGTATGGTTTGGGGTAAAAGGGTTTCGCCCAGTTTAAATTGGATAGTATAATTGTCGGGAGACAATGAGGCTAGTTTAAGTGTTCTACTGTTTGCCGGTGCGGCTTTCCAACCCTCTTCGTTAATGTTGTAATATAAAGTGGCCGTGTGACCCGGGTTGAAGGATAATAGTGAGTAATTAATTTCGATATCGTTTTGAGTGTGCGAAACACTGATGGGTTTTGCAATGTCAAAAGAGTTGTTGTTAATGTTAAATCGGTTAACAACAAAGTTGGTGCTTAATGCATTTGGTTTTGCTCCAAAATCAACCATAATCAAGCCACGTTGCAGGGCAAACACCAGTTTGTCATTCCATACCTCAATGTCGTTTATTTCGTTGGCCCATATACTATTGTATATTTTATTGGCAGTGTAGCTGTTATCATTCAAATCAATATAAAACAGCTGTTTACCTGCAAACAGGAATAGAAAATTCTTTACAACTTTAATGCGGTTTATCCCAACAGGGGCATTTCCTGCAATGTTAAGTGTAGAGATTTCGCCCTGTGCATTGATTGTGTATATAATGCCGTTTGTATTTAAGCCGAAAATCTTGTTTTTGTAACGATGCAGCGACAGTATAAAAAGGCTTTTGTTTTGGTACTTTGCCTCGCTGATGCCATTAGGGGTAAGAAGCTGTAAACCTAAATTAGTGGCAAAAAATATCTTGTTGCTTCCCTGGATGTGGGCTACCGATTTTGCGCGGAGACCTTCTTTGAGCATTGATGAGGTCTTCCATGAGGTGTGGTTGATTTTGCTGAAGTGTACCTTGTCCCAGACGCTTTTTTCCGACATTTTACTGTTGGAAGTGGTGAGTAATCCCAATACTCCCGAGGCGGCATAGGCGTAATATTTGTCGTCAATCCGTTCAATATCTTTTACCGAGGTTACAGATTCAGACATGGGCTTGCCGGCATAATCAAGTTCTTTAAACATTGATGAACTGGCAAATATTCTTTGGGCGATGGTATCAACATAAAGGTTGCTAATATCATGGCCGCCTGCATATAGGAAAAGCGTTTTGTGTGAAAAATCGGGCAGGTAGGTTTGTAGTATCTGTCCCGCTTGGGTACCTACATAAGCGGTGTTTCCCTGAACAAATATTGAGCCCGGGTGCAAACCGCCAAGCTCCCACATACGCGTATTAATGTCGGGCACCAGCAAAATACCGTCGGCACTTGTTTGAAACCAGAAGTTGCCCTCGCGGTCTTTGTATACCCCTAAAATATTTTTGTCAGAAAAAAATGGTTTGCCGTTGTTTATAAAATTACCCCTGTCGTCAATGCCGTACACGCCTGCGGGTGTACAAATCCAGTAGTAACCGCCAACATATTTAATAATGTGTATGAAGTTTATACTGGGCATATTAAACTTTGAAACAACCCCATCTGTTGTCATTTCAAAAGCAACCCGTTGTTCTTTTACTTGGTTATAACACAACACCCCTCTGTCAGTAATACAAATACGTCCTATTGCAAAATCGGTTTTTAGCGGTGTAGCTATTAGCTTGTAGGTTTCGTTGGCAGGGTTATACCTTACATTGTACAAATTTGAAGTAGCTACATAATAATCTTTAGTAGTGCTAATGGCGTTTGATATAAACCCGCTATCCAGCTTTTCGGATGCAATGTGCTCAAGTGTAGTAAGATTGTAATAATCAATTGAGTTTCTGTGTGTGGCTATTATTCGGTCACCCAAAATGGCAAACCCTACATAGCCCGTAGGTTTCTTTTGGTTTGCCAGCCCATGCAGGGTGTCGTTTTTCAAGTAATACAAATAGCCGTCAAAGTTTTCGTACCAAATACGGCCATACTTATCCTCTTTTAGTGAGCCTCCCGATTTGGAAGTTTGGTCGGGGCCGTTATACGTAATGCATTCAAACCCGTCGTAACGGCAAAGCCCGTCGGCAGTAGCCAGCCATATAAATCCTTTACTGTCTTGCATAACATCGTACACAGTATTAGAAGGCAGGCCGTTACTAAGCGATATTGTAGTGTAATAGGGGTCTTGGGCGTATAGCAAAACAGCTTGCACCATAGCAACAACCAAAACCAATAAACGATGTGTTTTTATCATATCCCTATCAAATATACCACCTCACGAGGGTTATAAACGTTGCAAATACTGCTATTTTTTTCAATTTTAAGAGTATGCGTTAGTAGGAAGTGGGTTTGGGATAGTGAAAGCTGTAAAACAGTTGTTAACTAACTGAAAAATACTCTTCACTAACCGGCTGTAAAGTAATACTAAGTGCTGTATAATATTGTACTACGAAACTGCTGCACGTCATAATTATCAAGGTAGTTCTGGTAGTATGCGTAAAATAATTGACCCCCAATAGTATTTTAAGCACAGTTTTTAACTTTTTTCTTTCATAAAGCGGCCTGTGTGTGAGGTCGCTTTTTTTATGTTATTGCAGCGGCACTTTGTGCAACAAAAACAGGCTGTTTGTTTCTTATCTCGCAAAGGGATAACTTTGCGCCGCTAAAACCATTAACGGTTGTTAGTTGTTACCCATAAGCATGTCAGAACTGTTTTATCCCATAAAAATAAAGCGCATTGTACGTGAAACAAAAGATGCGGCTTCTTTTGTTTTTGATATACCCGAAAACCTGAAAGAGAAGTTTACTTATCTGCCGGGTCAATACCTTACTATTTCTACTACCATAAATGGTAAAGAAGTACGCAGGGCATACTCCTTCAGCAGCAGCCCCATCACCGATGCCGACCCTGCGGTTACCATTAAAAAGGTAGACGGCGGTGTGTTTTCATCGTTTATGAATGATGATGCCTTTGAAGGACAGGTGATGCAAATAATGCCGCCGATGGGCAAGTTTGTAGTGAATTTGGATGCTGCCAACAAAAACCATTATGTGTTGTTTGCGGGCGGTAGCGGTATCACCCCTATAATGTCAATCATAAAATCAGTGATTGATAAAGAACCCAACAGCAAGCTTAGTTTGATATACTGTAACAGGGATATTGAATCGGTAATATTTAAGCAGCAACTGGAAGATATGGTTGCTAAATACCCATCGATACTTAAAGTGGTGTATTGCTATGATATTGCTCCGGCCGGATGGACAGGGTTGAGCGGACGCCCCACTGCTGCACAGTACATTGATATGGTGAAGCAAACCCGTGTAGACGGTTACAATACCGAGTACTACATATGCGGCCCTACGGGGATGATGGATGAAGTGAAGAATGGTTTGCAAATGCTTGGAATACCCGGCGGTAAAGTACACAACGAGTATTTTAGCGCACCCACCAGCAAAGAACCTGTGAAAACTGCTGCTCCTGCGGCGGTTTCATACGATGATGAAGATACTGCCGGCGGCCAAAAAGCAGTGATTTTGCTTAACGGTCGCGAGCATGAAATAACAGTGCCTAGGGGTACTACCATTTTGGAGGCTGCCAAAGACGAAAACCTTGATCCTCCGTATGCTTGCCAAATTGGTGTGTGTACTACCTGCCGTGCTAAACTGCTGGAAGGACAAGTTGAGATGGATGAGCGTGAGGGGCTTAGCGATAGCGAAATTTCGCAAGGCTATATACTTACCTGTCAAAGTCATCCAACTACGCCTAAGGTGAAGCTGATTTACGAATAAGAGAGTGCTTTGCACAGTACCTTTTCTGTTTAAACTTTTTATAAAATGTCACATAAAACCCCTTCTGAATCATACACGGTGATGAATGAATTGGTATTGCCCAACGATACCAATACGCTGAACAACCTTATGGGCGGACGTTTGCTGCATTGGATGGATATTGTATCTGCCATTACAGCACAAAAACACAGCAACCGTATTGTGGTTACTGCCAGTGTAGATAGTGTTTCTTTTAACGAAGGGATTGCTTTGGGTGATGTGGTTACCCTTACTGCAAAGGTGAGCCGCTCTTTTAAAACAAGCATGGAAGTGTTTATTGAGGTATGGTGCGAAAACATACCCAAAGGCCGCCGTGTGAAGTGCAACGAGGCATACTATACGTTTGTGGCGGTGGATGGAAACGGAAGGCCGATACACGTGCCTGAGTTGAAACCCGAAACCGAAGATGAGGTGAAACGCTACGATGGTGCATTGCGCCGTCGCCAGTTGCGCCTTATTCTTGCAGGCCGCATGAAGCCCGACGATGCTACTGAGCTAAAAGCCCTTTTTATTCATCCGTAAGCATTAATTACCCAGCCAGTTTTTAAACTCGGGTGCACGTTCGCGACTTACAAATAACTCCTCGCTCAAATCGGGTTTGAGGTACACTTTTAGTTTGCCGTTAAATGAAATATGCACGTCTTTCACTGCTTCAAGTGAGGTGATTACCTTGCGGTTGGCTCTGAAAAACTTCTCAGGATTCAGTTTGCCCTCAAGCTGTTCAATGGTGTAATCCACAATATACTTGTTGCCCATATTGGTAAGCATAAAAACCAGCTTGTCTTCTGCATAAAAATAGGCAATGTCCTCAACTCCCACGGGTATCAGGCGTTGCCCTTGCTTAACCAAAAACCTCGATTTATAAGTGTCAGGTCTAAATACCTTTATCAACTCACCTACATCAATGGTTCCGTTTTGTGGTTTCTGTGCCAGTGTGTCGTATTTAGCAAACGCGGTAGCAAGTTCGCCCTTGTCAATAGGTTTTAGTAAATAATCGATGCTGTTTACTTTGAAGGCCTTTATTGCATACTCGTCGTAAGCGGTAGTAAATATCACCGGACATTTTACTGGTACTGCCTCAAAAATATCAAAGCTAAGTCCGTCGGCCAGTTGTATATCCATAAAAGCCAAATCAGGCGGCGGGTTGTTTTGCAACCAGTCAACAGCGGTTTCAACACTGTCAAAATGCGCAACAATTTCAGCCAGCGGCCTGTGTTCCTGTATCAACCCCATTAGTCTGCGGGCTGCAGGAGCTTCGTCTTCTATTACTACAATTTTCATTACGCTGTAATCAAATATATCGTTATCAAATCAAGTCATTACCCCAAAGGTACCTTCACAATAAAATCAGTTTCGGTTTCAAAAATGTCAATACCTTGTCCGTAAATGTATTCAAAGCGGTTCATCAGGTTTTGCAAGCCAATTTTTGTGCTGCTTTCTACTGATTTTTTCTTTTGCAGGTTGTTGCGGGTTACCAGCATTTGGGCGTCATCCACATAAATTTCTACCGTTAGAGGCTTTTGCAACGATATAATATTGTGTTTAATGGCGTTTTCAACCAGTATTTGCAAGGTTAGCGGCGGTATTTGCTTAGTATAGTAGGAGGGAGGGATGTTTACATGCACGTGCAAGTTATCTCCAAACCGTATTTGCTGTAAAAAGAAGTAGGCATCTATACAGTCCAGCTCCGTTTTTAAGTCCACCGTTTCATTATCCTTGTATTGCAATAGATAACGGTACACACTGCTTAGCTTTTGCACAAACTGCACTGCTTGGTCAGAATCTTCAGGGATAATAGTGGCAAGCGTATTCAGGCTGTTAAAAAGAAAGTGCGGGTTTACCTGGTTTTTTAGCGAGTCAAACTGTGATTGCAGGTTTTCTTTTTTCAGTTTCTCGGTATTGATAAGTGCAGCATTCCATTGGCTTAATAAATATACCGCCTCATAAATGGCAGTAACAATGGTAGTAACTATTAAAGATATTATTACCACCTTAAAGACAATAGGGGTAGGGTTCTCACAAGCCTCTACATAGTTATACCATATTTGCCCCACGGCACTTGATAGCAAAATGGTTACTAAGGCCACTACTACCAATTCGGTAAAAAAGCGTTTGCGCCCGTATTTTTGCCACGGCAACACCTTTTCTAACAGTTTGGTAGTGCCGATGCTGGCAGTATAAAGTACGGTGGATATAATGGCCGTAAATACAAACGTTTTAAAAATGCTGTTCAACCACCCAAGCGAGGGGCTTTCACCTTTTGTGAAATAGGTATCTAATGTATAATACAAGGGCACTACTATAGCGATAATTAGTATTACCAATAGCGATGCTTTGGTACTGTTTTGTTGTTTAATTTTCGCTTTGTATTTCATGCCTTTTGTTTATTCATCCCTGCACCTTTACACAAAGTGCAGGGATGGTAGTATTAAAATTGTGCCCTGTAAAACGGTACCGGAAATATACCTATTTGGTTAAAAGCTTCAATGTTTCCTGTTTTGGGGTTGTATTGGCGGGTCAAAACGTTTTGAATGTTAAAGATGTTTTGAATATCAATAGCCCACTCATGGGTTACGCGCTTGCCGTTTTTCTTAAACCCGATGCGGAAATCGGTGCGGAAAAAATCCTTCTCACGTTCGGCATACGCTTTTGAATCATCAAACACCTGATATCCTTTTTTGCGACTTTCGTCAAGGTCAACAGCCAAGTAACGACGGCCGCCTGCATACGTCACACGCAAATTAAGGCTTAATATGCCGTTATTTTTGGTTTTAAACTCACGCCCAACCAAAGCATTTGCTACAAAGTTTCCGTTAAAGGCAGTATTACGCCATTTATTATCGCTGGCTAAGTATTCGCTTTCGTACAACGATAGGGTGCCCAAGTAGTAAAAACCTTTGTTAAAGAAACGTTCTACTGTAAACTCAACTCCGTAGTTGCGCCCCAGTCCTTTGTTTACCAGACTATCTACGTTGGGGAAACCAAAATCGGCACCAAAGTTTATGGTACTATAAGTACTTGGGTTTTGAGTAACCGCTACATTGTTTAAGTATTGATAGTATGCTTCTGTTTTAAAGCGCACGTTTTGGTTTACCAGCATTTCATATCCTGCTATAAAGTGGTTGCTCTTCGTAAACTTAATATTGCGGTTGGTTTCTATGCTTTGGGTACGCATAGGGTCAAGGTGGGTTAGCTCAAAATACACAGGGATGGGTTGCATTTGGCTGTGCATACCGTACCCAAAACTCAGCGAGTGTCGGGTAGCTAGTTTGTATTTGAGCGAAGCACGTGGCTCAATAGAATTACTGTTGTTATAAAAAAGATGGTTGTAGTGCAAGCCTGCATTCAACGTAGCCTTTTCATTTATCTTCCAGTTCCAGTTTCCGTAGGCTTGTCCCAAAAACATTTCTTTGTTATCATAGTCATATTGACGTACCCATGATGAATAGTTCTGTCCGCCTGATGTACTGTCAAACCTGTAAAAGCTGTCGTTTGCACCTGCTGAGATTCGGGTTCCGATTACACCGAATTTCAGGCTGTGTTTTGCATTTAGTTTTTGGTTTACAAAACTGTGTATCGAGTTACGTACTATATAAGTCTCGCGAGCGAGGTTGCGTATTTTTTGTGTTGAGGGGTTTAACGAGTCTATTAATGTACGGTTGCGTTCACCCGAAGTACTGATAACCGTTTTCATGTAGCTGTTTTTGCTCAATGATATGGTGTGTATTAAACCCGTGGCAAACATGCCGCTGTTAAAGTCAATATCTTGTGGGTTGGCAAGTTTGGCAATTTCAGATGCTTCTTTTTTGCTGTCTTGTATCAGTGTACCGCTGATACCGCCAATGGCAAACAGACTAAAGTTTCCAAAACGGGTTTTACCAAAATTCAATTTCATAGTTAAATCCTGCCAGCGGGGTGCGCCACTGCTGCCAAAGCTAAATCCCAACTTGCTTAAAAAATCGAGGGTGCTGTAGCGGTAGTTTACTAGAAATGATGATTTTGATTTTTTAATAGGTCCCTCGGCCATAAACTCAACCCCGCTAAAACCAATCTGGGCGGTATGTTCATATTTCTCATTGTTTCCGTCGCGCATTTTCAAATCAAACACACCCGATAGAGAGTTACCGTATTCGGTAGGGAAGGCCCCTGTGATAAAATCCGAGTTTGATAGTGTGTTGTTGTTTAAAATACTCACAGGCCCGCCATTAGCACCTTGGTTGCCAAAGTGGTTAGGGTTGGGAATGTCTACCCCTTCAAGTCTCCATAATAAGCCCAGCGGAGAGTTTCCACGTATCACAATGTCATTACGTTGGTCGTTACCGCCACCCGCTACTCCCGCAAAGTTGTTAGCCATACGGCTGGGGTCACCCAAGCCGCCTGCGTAGCGTTGTGTTTGGTCAATAGTAAATGAGCGTCCGCTCACCGTTACCAATTCATTATTGGTTTTTCCGGGGTCGCTTTTAGCCGTAACTACAACCTCGCTGGCTTCTACCACATCTTCTTCCATAGTAATATTCATTACCACTTCTTTGGCAGAGTTTACAATCACATCGGGCACTACCACTTCTTTATAGCCTGTATAGGTGATTTTGATGGTATGACGACCTACCGGAACATTGCTAATCCTGAATTTGCCATCCACATCAGTAGTGGCACCCAAAACCGGTTCAGAGTTTAGTAAGATGATAGTAGCACCTATCAGCTCAGTGTTGGTTTCTTTGTCAGTAACCGTGCCCCTTACTGTTTGGGTAAGTTGGGCGTTGGCAGTAAAAGAAAAGCAGATAATTAACGCTGTAATACTTAACAGTCTTTTCATAGTTGTTTTATATAGTGAGGCAAAGTTGAGGTATGCTGACGGCTATTTAAAACTAGTACCGATGAAGTGTAGTTTTTTAGGAGTGAAAGGTGAAAAATGTACCGGTTGAATATTTTTATAAATGTGGTCGGGAGGATTTGTACAATAAATTGAGGGGAAATGGTGGTGAATGGAGTTGAGTTTTATTTGGGCAGGGATTATGTAAGTGGTGATTGTTTTAATTAGTTGTTTTTCAGTATTTTATGTTTTATTTCCATTTCTTTAGCATTGTTTTAGAAAACGTTTTACGATTTGTATAATGGATACCGCTGTTTAAATAAAACTTAGTTATAATCCTGTAATTGTGCAATGTTATTAGATGGTAGCGCGGCTACCTTTGTTTTAGAATTTTAAACAGAACTACTGCAAGTATTATTACATCACATCAAATCACAGCATTAGCCAAACACCTACGCTATATGAAAACTAAAAATTACATAATAATTGCTACCATCGGTTTGATAGCATTATTGCAAAGCTGTAAAAGGGATAATATTGATAACCCTACAGGACAACAGGGTGCTAATAACCCTGTAACCAGTATCGATAAGATGGTGGTGCCTAATAATTTTGATTATTCAACAACGCATGAGGTAAATATCGATGTTTTTTTAGCGGACGGTGTTGGCGATGCTTTTAGGGGTGTAAAAGTGAATATTTATGACGATGTTTTAGACCCTACTTTAAAAAAGCCAAGGTTGTTGTACACAGGTGTAACTGATGCTGATGGTCGGTTAACAGGCGCAGTTAGTTTACCAACCTATTTGCAAACGGTAATTATTTACCCTTTTAGTGTAGGTATTCCTAATAACGTTGCGTTACCCGTAGATGGTAAAAAAATCACGTTTAAATATTCAAACGGTAAAATACAATCACGCATTGCACAGGCTAAAAACTACCACGATATTGGTAACCCAGCCAATGCTATGTTTGTTCGCAAAGCAGGTGTGGCCGATAAATTCTCGAAACGTTTAGGAACTTGGAACAGCAGCGGTGTGCCTAATTATTTAGAAAGCCCCGGTGATAATTTAACTCAGACATTTTTAAATAAAATTACTGCCTCATTTCCCGAGAGCCGTTCAGTGCCCAATTATCACCCCGATTATTTGCTTGAAAACAACCAGCGTAACCTTAAAATCGACTCGTTATCAGATGTGTTTGTAACCTTTGTTCACGAAGGAGCCGGCTACTTAAACTCATTGTTCTATTACGTATATCATAAAGATACGGTGCCTACTTCGGCCAACGATATAGATTCATTGTACGCTGTATTTCCTAACTGTTCATTTAGCGGCAGCGGTGGCGCACTTTCATCAGGTAATAAAGTTAAAATCGGACGTTTTAAGCCCGGTTATGTAATTGGTTTTGCAATTGCTTCAAACGGTTTTAACAGTGGTAATGCCACATTAACTGCAGGTTATAATGTTTGGTACACAAACAAAGAGTTTAATAATGAGTCGGGTAGCTGGAAACAACACACAGCATTGGTATATGATGATGTATCAAAACGATTTGTAATGGGTTTTGAAGATTTGAAACGTGATAACAGCTCAAGCGATGAAGACTTTAACGATGTAATTGTATATATAACATCAAATCCGGTAGATGCAATTGATGAAACCGGTGTTCCTCCGATTGACAAACCCGGCGATTGCGATAATGACGGTGTAACCGATGTGTATGATGATTTTCCTTGTGATGCAACAAAAGCATACCGCCGGGTTTATCCTGCCGAAGGTGAATATGCCACCCTTGTTTTTGAAGATTTGTGGCCACACACCGGCGATTATGACATGAACGACTTGGTATTGCGCTGGCAGTTTGAAGCCATAGCTAATGCTACTAATAAAGTGATTGAGTTTAACTGCAAAGCGTATGCAGCAGCTAAAGGAGGTTCATTCCCCGTAGGATTTGGTGTTCAGTTCCCTTTTAATGCCTCGGCTGTTTCGCAGGTTACCGGCTCACAAATTACCCGCAACCGCGTTACGTTGAACAGCAAAGGGCTAGAACAAGGGCATACAAAGGCCGTGATGATATTGTTTGATGAAGTTGCCGACCAACTTTCGGGCACAGGTCAATCGTTCTACAACACAGTAAATAATTCACCCATATCATATCCTGATACTATTAAGACCAAGATGACTTTTACCAACCCGATTACTTTTGGCGACTTGGGTACATATCCCTTCAATCCCTTTGTATTTACCTTAAACAGAGGTACTGAGATACACCTGCCCGACCAACCCAATACCGCGCTGGCAACACTTAGTTTACTTGGCACAGGAAAAGATAACAGCATACCTAATGCTAACCGTTATTACAAAACAAGCGGCAACCTTCCATGGGCAATACACATGCCTATGCAGTTTGCATACCCTTCAGAAAAGACAAGCATTATTCAAGCGTACCTGAATTTTGCTAATTGGGCTCAAAGCGGAGGAAATACCAATAAGAACTGGTACCTGAATGAGCAGGGTAATATAAACGCCTCAAAGTTGTTTACGAGATAGTTTTTTTCATAGTTGATAGTTTGGTTAAAGCCTCGACGGGAGTCGGGGCTTTTTTAATTTTTAGTAATAAGTTTTATGTTTTTTTGGCCCATTGCTGCTCGTATAAAAAAACCGCTACTCATATAAAAAACAGCCCAAAACAACACAGTTTACGCGGTGGAAATAATTATCCGTAATACATTTGTTTGCTATTTAGGAATAAAACCAACTAACTATAATGAAACTTAAAATAACACTTACTTCTTTGGCTCTGGTGCTTGCACTGGCAAGTTGTAAGCGTGATGGCTTGAATACAGGCAGCGAAAATGCTGTTGATAACAACGTTTCGAGCATGAACGATCTTGTAGTTCCCAATAATTTTGATTTTGCTACTACCCAAGACCTTACTTTGGATGTTGTATTAACAGATGCTCAGGGAAATCCTTTAAGAGGTGTTCGTGTTGATGTATTTGATGCTCCAACCGATGGAATAAAAAGCCGCGAAGTTTATGCAACCGGTGTTACTGATAAAAACGGTGTGTTGTTGGTGCCTATGAGTGTACCTACCTACGTGAAACAAGTAACAATATTCCCATACATAATGGGGGTGCCTAACAACGTTGAGGTTCCTATTGCAGGCAATACAGTTAAGTACCATTACATCAATGGTAAAATTCAATCAATGGTGGCACCTTCAAGCCAAGCCACTAATGGTTTTGAAAATCTTAGCAGCGGTTTCACCCGCAAGGCCGGTGTAACCAGCACATTCTCGTACCGTTTAGGTACTTGGAATAGCAGTGGGGTTCCTAATTACCTTACCACTTCAGATACAGTTTCATCAGGATTTTTAACACGTTTAATGTCGGCCTTGCCTGAAACAAAGTCGGTGCCTACATACAAGCCACAGTATTTGAATAATATTCTGCCTGTTATTGAGGTTACCCAAACAGCTGATATTTGGATAACTTTTGTGCATGAAGGTGCAACCTACAAAAACTCATTATTCTACTACAAATACCACAAAAACAGCCCTCCCACTGTAGCAACTGACATCGACTCGTTATACACTGTATTCCCTAACTCAAGCTTTAGCGGAAGCGGCGGTGGTCTTACAGCAGGTAACAGGGTTCTTTTGGGCCGTTTCGGAAAAGACACCATGATTGGCTTTGCATTAGCTGCCAACGGTTTCAACAACTCAGCACAAATAACAGCGGGTTTGGCCATTTGGTATAGCCATAAAGATTTTAACAGCGAGTCTTCTTTCTACAAAGACCATGCGTTGATGTTGTACGATTCTGCAACGCAACGTTATTTGATTTGCTTTGAAGATGTACGCCGTGATAACGGAACCAGCGATAACGATTTTAACGATGCAGTATTTTACGCATCAGCAAACCCACCAACGGGTATAGGTAACCCAACAATTCCTCCTGTGAACCCTACAGCGGATTGCGACAACGACGGTGTGCCTGATTTGTTTGATGATTATCCTTGTGATTCAACCAAAGCGTATGACCGTTATTTCCCTTCAAAAACTGAATTTGGTACACTGGCCTACGAAGATTTGTGGCCCAGCAAAGGGGATTATGACTTTAACGATTTAGTTGTTCGTTGGAGATTCCACGTTGTGGTGAGCCCACAAAACAATGTAATGGAACTGAACTGTAAATCATTTGTTGATGCTAAAGGTGGTTCATTACCCGGTGGCTTCGGGGTTGAGTTCCCATTCAATGCTTCACTGGTTAATCAAGTTACAGGATATGATATTACCCGTAGTCGTGTTACACTTACTAACAAAGGACTTGAAGCCGGTCATACAAAAGCCGTAGTGATATTGTTTGATGAAGCAGCCGACCAATTAAGCCAGCCCGGCGGCTCTATGTACAATACCCGCAGGTTTGCGCCAATAGCTTACCCTGATACGATTAATATCCGTATGACTTTCAGCTCAACGCTGTCGTTTACAAATTTGGGTACCTACCCGTTCAACCCATTCTTGTTCTCCAATGTTCGTAGCCGCGAAGTGCATTTGCCAAACAAAGCAAATACAGTACTTGCAAACACATCATTGTTTGGAACTGCAAATGATAACTCAATTCCTTCTAGCAACCGTTACTATAAAACTGTAAACAACTTGCCTTGGGCTATACATATACCCACCAAGTTTAATTACCCTTCAGAAAGGTCGGATGTGGTTACAGCCCACACCAAGTTTGGAGCATGGGTGCAAAGCAATGGGTTGCTAAACAACGATTGGTATGAAAATAAATCGGGATACCGAAATACCAATAATATTTATACGCCGTAAAGCTAACTAACTATATATGGATTACGGATGGGGGCCGGGCGTTATGCCTGGCCTCTTTTCATTTAAAGGGTATAGAAAAGAAAGGTAAAGGCCGTTTTAGGCTTTCTTACGTTTAAATATGGGCACAGTACTGCATGGTTCGCCATACATAAGGCTTTTTACGTAAGGGGCAAGCATGCGGGTAATTTCAGTATATGCACCTGTAGGCACAGGTTTATCAAAACAACCTTTAATCACCACCATTTTATCTTCATACTCTTGGGGCGAAAGGTTTTGCAATGCCTTTAAAAACAAAGCATTTTCAAGCATCTCACTATTGCCAAATACAAAGAAATGGGCGTGTTGCTGTAAACGCTCAGCCACCAGCATATAAGCCCAAGTGGGGACTACTGCGTCCGCAGAACATATTATCGATACATTTTTGCCGTTGTATTGTTCCCAATCGTGGGTTTTTACCCATTCTCTAAAATCTTTTTCACGCAAAATCAGACCCATATACAGGCACTCCTTCATATCAAACACCACGCGCTCCCCGGGGTGGTAAAAATCCTCAAGGTTTATAGTTATAAGCGCACTTTGCGCCACACGGTTCACTATCTCGGTTTCCATATCAGTTTGTAAAATTAACAAATAAAGTGCCTAAATGTTGTGCAGGGCAATATGGCAGTTAATACTATCAAATTGTTATCTTGCGTTTTATTACGTTCAAATCAACGCCGATGCCCAATAGCCAGTACGCCGTTCAAAAAGCCTTTGTCCAGAAATTAAAAGAACTTGCCCCGGCAAACACCTCTTTAGCCGAAGAAATAGCAGAGTTGCTAAATGTGAGTGCTGATAGCGCATACCGCAGATTAAGGGGCGAAACTGCCATATCGTTAGATGAAGCAGTAGCACTGTGCAATCACTTCAAAATTCCGTTTAGTGCGTTTACCGAAACCTTAGCGGGTTTGGTTACTTTTCGTTACCGCCATTTGGATGAGAACGAAGAAAGTTTTTTCCAGTACTTGCAAAGCCTTGATCAAATATTGGATAAACTGTTGATGGCAAATGATAAACGCATTGTTTACGGTGCTGTAGATATATCTATTTTACAGCATTTGGGTTTTAGAGAGATTGGCAATTTTAAGATGTATTACTGGATGCGTGCATTGATGGGGGTAAAACGTATGCAGGATAAAAAGTTTGACCCCAGCCTTATCAGTGCTGAGATGCAGAAGGTGGCAAGCTCAATCCATAAGAAATACCTAAAAGTGCCCTCAACTGAGATATGGAGCGATGATATGCTTTTCCCTACATTGAAGCAGATAGAATACAGTTGGGAAAGCGGTTGGTTTGAGAACAGAGAATCGGCACTTGCAGTATGTGATAACCTGCGTGAAATGATATTTTCTACCCGCGATTGGGCAGCCCAAGGTAGCAAGTTGTTGAACGAGCCAAAAGAAGAACGTCCGCAAAACTATAAGTTATATTTTAGCGAACTGCTGATAGGCAATAATACAATTATGGCCTATTTAGACTCACTAAAGGCAGTATTTTTAAGTCACCACACGTTTAATAACATTAATACCACCGATGTGCGTTTTTGCGATGAAACCGAAGAGTGGCTTGAGAAACACATGCAGAAGTCAACTCTTATCAGTGGTACTGCCGAAAAGCAACGAGTGAAATTCTTTAACTTGTTAGAGAAAAATATTGATAAGGTAATAGAGAAAATAAAGGCTGATTAATTTAAGGTTACTTTATATTCCCTTTCGAGGGTTAGAAGATTAACCGAAAGCCCTACTCCAAATGCCGCTAAACTCCAGCCGGCTACTCTAAAATAGCGATTTCCGTTAAAGCCTCCGTCTTTTTTAATGCTTAGCAAAGGGGCCGCCAGCAATGCCGATGCTCCGCTAACTCCCATAACAATTGCAGATGCTTTGTTTAGAAAGCTTCTGACCGGAGAATTGTAATAAATAGCTCTGACATCAGCATAAGAAAATGATTCAATAACCGGTAGCGGCTTATCACTAAAAATGCCGTAGTGCATATAATTTACATACTGTGTGCCGTTACTATCCGTATAAATCAGTTCTCGGTCATAAACTTCCATCCAAATGCTATCATTATTACGTTTTAAATAAGTTCCGTCAAGCTTTTCGGGGCAACAAGGCAGGCAGTCTTTAGCCGATTTTGGGGTTAGGTGAAAACGCAAGTAGGCATGTTTGTATAAATATGTTTTTTTGCCTTTTCTTGTAATGACTAGTGCAGGGGTGTCTTTTTCAGTTTGACCGAAAGTAACACTACAAAAGGCCATCATAAAAAGTAACATTAGTAGTTTCAGTTTCATGCTATTATAATTAGCGGACATTAAAATAGATACAATACTTTATATACTTGAGTCTATTAAATATAAAACTTCGTTTGCAATGTCGTTACTTCGTAAGTAACTTTACAAAAATAGATACCGCCATTGTCGTTTGAAGTTACAATATTAGGGTGCAGTAGTGCTACTCCAACCGCCGACAGGCACCCGTCTGCTCAGCTGTTAAATATAAAAGGAAAATACGTTTTGATTGATTGTGGCGAGGCAACCCAAAACCAGTTACTCAAATACAGGCTTAGGCACAGCAAAATCAATCATATATTTATTAGTCACCTACATGGCGACCATTATTTGGGCTTAGTGGGGTTGCTGGCAACTATTAATTTTCAGGGCAGGGAAAACGAACTGCACATATACGGCCCCGAACCATTGGAGGCCATTATCAACGACCATTTTAAGTACTCGCACACTGTATTAAGGTTTCCATTGTATTTTCATACGGTGCATGACGATGAAAGCCGTGTGCTGGAAGAAAATAGTACTTTTAGGGTGAAATCAATAGTGTTGCAGCACAGGCTGCCCACTACAGGTTTTTTGTTTGAAGAGATAAATCCTTACCGTAAAATAAATAATGCAGCCTGCGAACTGCACGAAGTGCCTTATGCATATTACGAAGACTTAAAACGCGGATTGGATTACAGAGACGACTTGGGAAATGTTATTGAAAACAGGTTGTTGACCTTTGAACCCAAAGCTCCCCGTAAGTATGCGTATTGCTCTGATACCCGCTATTATGAGCCGGTGCTTGAACATATAGCCGGTGCTGATATGCTGTACCACGAAAGTACTTTTATGCACGATTTGGTAGAAAGGGCCAAAGAAACCCTTCACAGTACTGCTTTTGAGGCGGCCACCATCGCTCAAAAGGCACAGGTGGGTAAGCTGTTATTAGGCCATTTTTCAGCGAGGTACAAAGACTTAACTCCTTTGTTAGAAGAGGCGCGGGCAGTTTTTGAAAATTCTTTTCTTGCCATCGAAGGGCAAAAATTTGTGATAGACTAATTTACCAGTACAACCAGTAAAATTTAATTCCACGCTCGCTAAACTCTAGTGCAGGAAAGGGCATTTTAAAAATATTGAGGCCGTAAAATACCCGCTGCAATACCTTGTTTTTTATTAACGGAGTAAAATTAATATCAAACGATAAATACCATTGCCTGTAGCGGGCAATGTTGCTGTAATCATGCGTTACGCCTTGTTTATCTGTCCACACATTATCGTGCCCGCCATACATATCTTCTCCACTATAACCAATACTTAATAATAGCCAATTGGGTAATATTTTTCGGCCTGCAATGGCATTCACATCAATTGTTAGCCAATACGTTTGCCCGTTGTAATCTTTTAATGAGTTTTGCACGTAGCCTGTTCCAAACATATCAGGTCGTATAAGAGCCAATGCGGTAGTGTGGTAGCTGTATTTGGCAATTGCAACAGCTTTGCCAAAACCGCTTAACTGCACATAGGCAAACAAACTGCCCAGTACATTGGCAATCACATCACCCCAAGAGAAGCCCCATGCAGCTGAGAAGCCGTCCATCACCTCAACGGGCATTAAAATAAACACGCTCACCCAAAAGCTATACAGTGCAGATTGCTTTACATCATATCCCGCCCAGCAAAAAATATAGGCCGGCATTAGTGCCCATTGAAAATGTACTACAAAATGACCCACTTTATCCATTTGCAGCCACTCGCCCATATCATCAAAGAAATGGAACCCTGTATTTGTTCCCTCGCTATACCATAACCAGTATAAAAAGAACACATATATAGGGTACATAATACCCAATGTGATAAGAAACCCCCTTGCCTTTTTAGGGTCGTGCAGCGGGTTAGGCTTCAGGTAACTTTCGGGTAGTAACATGCTTCAATAATACAGCATTTGCGGCTATTAGCAGCATTATTAGTGTGTTGCTTGCACATTTCAAAAAATAACTATATTTGCCGCGTATTACAGGTTCTAGCACATCTATATGTGCCAAGATGAAAAGGGAACCACGTGTAAATCGTGGACAGTACCCGCTGCTGTAAATTTCAAAGACAACCCTGTTGTCACCTTTTTGCCCCCTTTTGCCACTGTTGGCTAATGCCAACGGGAAGGCTGCAAAAAGCGAGAAATGAGTCAGAAGACCTGCCTGAAATGCTTTAAAAGGATTCACGCCTTCGGGAATAAGGGCAGGGGTTCAGTAGTACAATAGTTTCCAAACACATAAAAAACGTTCGGTTACCCGTGCTGGCTGTATTCTGCATATCCCGCAGGTATAATGTGCTTTACATTGGACCTAAAAAAACTGATTGTTTCGGTAGCGTGTTTGGTTGCCGCCTATAATGTGCAGGCGCAAAAAGATACTTTGTATGAAGTGGGAGCTGCCGAAGTGGTGGCCTACCGCGAAAAGGTATTTAGTGCGGGTACATACAGTTGGAAGCCTGATACAACCCTGCTAAAGCAATACACGCCTAATACGCTTGCCGATGTAATGGGGCAAACAGGGATGTTTGTCCGCACATACTCACCCGGAACTCTAGCAACTCCTATTATGAGGGGCACTTATGGCGTGCAAACGGCCATTGTTTGGAATGGCTTTAACATACAAAGCCCCATGAACCAACTGGCCGATATGAACCTGATACCGGCTTTTTTTATTGATGCGCTTGAGGTTGGGTACGGTAGTCAAAGCGCCTTATATGGCAGTGGTGCTATTGGCGGCACGGTAAGTTTTGGACAAACACCGATGGAGAAAAATGGGTTGCACGGCAAAGTAATGCTGGGTGTCGGTAGTTTCGAAAACTTTCAACAAGGTATAAAGTTCAGTTATAAAAATAAGTGGTACACAGGTCGTGTGCGTTATTTCAATCAAACGGCACAAAACACATATACCTATACAAACCCTACAAAAATTGGAAAACCCACTGATACCATGCGCAACGCGCAGTGGTGGAATAACGGGCAGGTGTTTGAAAACTATTTTGCAATTAGCAAGCATATAAAAGCGGGGTTACACCTATGGCACACCCAAGCGTATAGAGGAGTTGGGCGCACCATGATTCAAAACCAAAGCAGGGCATTTCAGAAAGATGATGTGTGGAGGTTGATGGGCGATGTGAAATACAGCAAACTGAGAGCCGAAGCCATTTTACGCTTTATGTGGTTTGATGAGCGCATACGCTATACCGATTCTGCGATAACCCCGATACTTGCAAGCGATAACCGCGCTGTGGGGGTGGTGCTTGAGGGAGAATTCAGGTATAAGATTAGCAATCGCCACGATGTGAGCGTAGGGCTTAATAATAGCAACTCTAAATCATCGGCAGTTGATTATGGTAAACCATCGCCTGTACAATACAAAGGAGCTTTATTCGTATCACACCGTTACCGCAGTTTGGGGAACAAACTAATCACTTCACTTACTTTGAGGCAAGAGTGGGTGAGTTTACGCAACACACAGGAATTGCCTATGGTATCGCTTCAATCTGCACAAAAACTAAAGGTGTTGCCTTTTGTGCCCTCTATCGGCGCCGAGTGGAATGTGTTCGGGCCACTGTATTGGCAGGCTAAAGCTTCACGTTTGTACCGCTATCCTAATTTTAATGATTTGTATTGGAATCCCGGTGGTAATCCTAATCTGAATCCTGAAAACGGATATAGTATTGAAAGTAGAGTGGCTTATAAAAACCGTTGGGGAAAAGTGCAGACAAATGCCTCTGCTGGCGGATACTATAATGACATTACCGATTGGATAATATGGTTGCAGGGAGTAGGGGGGATATGGACGCCGCAAAATATCCAACGGGTAAAATCGCGTGGGATTGAAACACAAGCAGAAGTTAGCATTCGGCTGAATGATAAAAGCTATGTGAGGGCTGATGCTCGCTATTCGTACACCATTAGCACCAACGAGAAAAAGAAAAGCCAGTTTGATGATAGTTATAAAAAGCAATTGCAATATGTGCCCTATCACATGGCAGTATGCAATGTGGCCGGCGGGTATAAACGCTGGTATATAAACATTAACGGGCAATACACGGGCAGGCAATTTGTAACCTCTGATAACACTGCATGGTTGCCCGCATTTTACACTTTAAATATAATGGTAAGCTGGGCGCACAAGATAAAAGCACTTGATATGGAAGTGCTATTGCAGGCACGCAACCTGCTTAATAAAGAATATGCTGTGGTGCAATGGGTGCCAATGCCCGGTCGCAATTATTTACTAACTGTTCAATTAAACTTTTAATCCAAACAATAAAAATGAAAAATCTGAAAAAAATCACAAACCTGAGCCTTGTAATAGCAATGGCTGCAATGGTGTTGTTTTTAAATTCTTGTAAAGAAGATGATGATACCAAACCCGGTACATCAACCCCCGCAAGCTACCAAGGTGTTTTTGTAATAAACGAAGGTGGTTTCTTAAAAGGCAATTCAAGCGTTGATTTTTATAACCCTACTAGCGGTGAACTAAGCGACGATTTGTTTGCAAAGAAAAACAGCCGTCCCTTGGGCGATATTTTGCAATCAATGACTAAAGTGGGTAACAAATTCTACCTGATTGTAAATAACTCACAAAAAATTGAAGTAGTAAATGCTGAAACTTTTGCCTCTACAGCTACTATCAACAACATGGGATCACCCCGCTTTTTGCTGCCTTTATCATCATCAGGCAACAAAAAGGCTTACGTAACCGATTTGTTTGGCGGTGTGATACACATTGTTGACCTTGACGCAGCTACTAAAACCGGCAGCATTACATTGCCCGGTTGGAGCGAACACATGGTTGAAGTTGGAACAGATGTTTATGTAAACAACTGGAGCAACAAAATGGTGTATGAAATTAATTCAACCAACAACACTGTTGCTGATAGCATTACCTTGACCGGTGCACCAAACGGTTTGGTGAAAGATAAAAACGGCAAACTTTGGGTACTTGTTGATTCAGTTGGTACTACCCAAGCACGTTTTATTCGTGTTAATCCTTCTAATAACAGCGTTGAAGCTACCGTGTTATTCCCCGCAGGTCAATCGGCCAGCAAATTGGCAATTAACGGCAGCGGCGATAAGCTGTATTATACCAGCAGCACCGGTGTGTACGAAATGGATATTACTGCAAGCACTTTGCCTGCTACAGCTAAAAAAGCCGGTTATTTTTACGGTTTAGGTGTTGACCCTAAAGACGGTTCAGTATATGTTACTGATGCGCTTGATTTTAACCAAAAAGGAATTGTTTACCGCTTGAAAACAGACGGAACTGAAAGCAATTTTAAAGTGGGTATAGTACCCGGTGGTTTCTTCTTTAATTATTAAAAAGAATTGTGGGGTCATTCCCGCGTGTTAGTTAATAAAAAATGGCCGCTATTGCGGCCATTTTTTTTTGTTTTAAGGAATATTGTTAGCGTTTAGCTTATGCTATAAAGGTCGATTGATTAATGAACGATTATTCGTTGTAAATCAGTAGTGGTTATCGGTTTTACGATGTAGTCTTTAACATCACTGTAAGTTTTAGCTTTTTCCATATCGTTAGGGTCAATAGAAGAGCTAATCATG
Organism: Bacteroidota bacterium; assembly: GCA_008933805.1. Lineage (NCBI taxonomy): Bacteria > Pseudomonadati > Bacteroidota > Bacteroidota bacterium. Next base: position 91,051 of record WBUH01000010.1, on the reverse strand, counting down.
TAAATGGTAACAGGTTTTCCTAACGTAGGTTTTACTTTTGAAAACCCCTCTAAAAATTGCCAGCCGTCCATTACGGGCATATTGATATCCAATAATATAGTATCGGGTATCACATTGCCTGATGAAGAAAGATGGTTTAAAGCTTTTAAGCCGTTTTCAAATACAAGTATATCAGTACAGAGATTATTACGGGTGAGAATTCGCTTGACACCCATTACAAATACTTCATCGTCGTCAACAATACAAGTTGTTAAAGTATTCATTGCAGGGATATTTTAAAGGTTGTTCCAATATTAACTTCACTTTCCACTTCAATTTTTCCGCCCATCGCCTCTACTTGGTTTTTGGTTATAAATAATCCAATCCCCTTAGCATCGCTGTTTCCATGAAAAGTTTTATACATGCCAAATAGTTTCTCTCCGTGTTTTTTCATATCAATACCTAAGCCATTATCAGCAATTTGCAAAACTTTTTTGCCATCTGCAACAATAATGTCAAGTGTTACTATAGCTGGCCTGTCAGGGTGACGGTACTTTATACCGTTTGTCAGAAAATTCAGTAAAACACTTTCCATATAAGCAGCATTAAAATCAACTTCAACATCGGCAGGAACGTTGTTTACAATTTTAGCTCCTTTTAATTCAATCTCACCACTAAGCACCTCAATAGTTTTATCAATATAGTGTTTAAGGTTTAATTTTTCCCGTTGCTTATTAATGTTGGTTTGTATGCTTACTACTTCGTTCAGGTTTTTAATAGCTTCGGCAAGAGTCAGAGTAATGCTTTTAAGATGGTCTACCATCTCTTCTTTTTCTTCGGGTGTTTCAGAGTCGTCATACAACCCTAGCACCATTTGCATGTTGCCCGTGTGAGATCTTAAATTGTGTGATACAATGTGGGCAAAGTTCAACAGGCGTTTATTTTGTTCGCCAATTATATCTAGCGAAGAGTTTAGTGCCTCTTCTTTTTCTTTTTGCTTAGTGATATCTGTAGCAATACCTAAAAAGCCTACCAATTGGCCTTGACGGTTTCTTAATCCGGTTACAACTAATTGTACAGGGAATGTGCCGCCGTCTTTTCGCACATACGTCCATTCCCTCGATTCATGCTTGCCTTGTTTGGCATACTCAACAAACACATCGAAGCCTCTTATTTCACGTCCGAAAAGCTCAGTAAGTTCATCCCCCCGCTTTTCAACTTCTTCTCTTACATGAATAATGGCAGGAGAATTTACATTCACCATCTCTTCAGCTTTGTAGCCTAGCAGGGTTTCGGCACCTTTACTGAAATAGGTAATGGTGCCTTTCAGGTCGGTGCTTATGGTTGATACCTGACTTCCTGAATCAAAAAGTGCCGTAAGCTGTTGGTTAACGCGTAAAAGCTCTTCTTCATCCTTTTTCCGCTGGGTGATATCATCAATCTGTGATACAAAATGAGCGGGATTTCCTTCAATATCCTTAACCAACGACACAATTAACATCACCCACACAATGCCGCCGTTTTTGTGCAGGTAGCGTTTTTCCATGTTATAATGGTCTATCTCGCCTTTTAGCAGTCGGTTTAATTTTTCAAGATCACTGTCAAGGTCATCGGGGTGGGTGATATCTTGAAAAGTTAATTTCAGTAGTTCATCCTCAGTATATCCTAAAATGGTGCATAGCTGCCTGTTTATACGCAGCCATTTTCCCTCCAGCGACACCAATGCCATACCAATAGCAGAATATTCAAAGGCACCTTTAAATTGTTCGTCGCTTAATCGCAGTTCTTTTTGGGCAAGTGTTTTTTCAGTAACATCATGAATTGTGCCTATCATACGTTGTGGAGCACCGTTTGCATCACGATACACCTCACCCAACGCATCTATATATACAATGTCACCGTTTTTCTTAATTATCCTGAAATTTATATTGTATGGTTTAGTTCCATCAAGTGCATCAGCCACCGCTTTCAAAACCCGCTCCTCGTCATCAGGGTGTAATGCGCTTAAGAATAAACTATAGTTGGCAACAACTTCACCGGGTTCATAGCCAAAAATCCTGTACTGCTCATCGCTCCAAAACTCTTTTCCGGTTATTATATCCCAGTCCCAGCTTCCTAATTTGGCAATTTCCTGCGCCTTCAATAAGCTTTGTTTGCCTTCTTGGATAATCTTATCAGATACTCTTTGGTCGGTTACATCAAAATTAATCCCTGTAAGCTTTACCACCTTACCGTTTTTATTTCTCTGCGATACAGCACGGGCTCTTATAAACCTCACTGTGCCATCAGGCCAAAGTATTCTGAATTCATTGTTTATTTCAGATTTTCCATGCAAAGTTTGTCGCAATTCCCTTACCACCATCGATAAGTCTTCAGGATGTATGGTTCTAAACCAGGCTTTTAATAGACCCTTTAAATCTTCAGTGTGAATGTTGTACATCTTGTACATTTCATCGTCCCATATCAAGGCGTCATTTTTTACATCATACTCCCAAACTCCAATTTTCGCTGCACCGGTGGCCATAAAAAGCCTGTCGGTGGTTTGGGTAAGTAAATCATTAGCGATATTTAGTTTTCGTATGGTAGGTAATACTATAACAATAAAACTTAATATGATGATGATAAGTGATGCTGTAGATAGTATAATGAGAAGGTTTCGGGTGGTGCGCCGTGTGGTTATATATTCCGATTCCTGCGTAGCCACAACGTCTTCCATTTTCAGTAAATACGGGATGTCGTATTTACGCATTGTGTCTATTGAAGAATTTGCTGTTGCGGTATCTTGATTTACGGCAAGCAGTTTTGCCGCATTAACAATTCCCCAGAGTTCAGTTGTAGTGCTTTCAATTTTCTGTTTAACTGCCGGGCTTGGTTTTACGGTTATCCCATAATCCCCGTTTCCAAGCAGCAAGGCATCGTGTGCTCTTACAAACTGGTCGCAGAACTTAATAGTAGAATCAAGGAAGTGTTCTTGTGCTTTTCCGTCTTCACGTATTTGGGTGGCAATATTATAAGTAAGTTTAGAGATTCGCTGGCTAAGCATCCGTTGTCTTCCTGATATATTAATCATAGTAGCCGACTCATTATTGACTTGGTAACTATAATGGATGATGGGAAGATTAGTTATCAGGATAATTATTATTATACCTAAAAATACGAGGTACTTGTTTCTCAACGACCTCGCGGTATTTACAAATTCATGCGTCATTTTGACTTCAGGGAGTTAGCTAAAAATTACCGTGTTTACAAGTTAACTCAAAATTTTACAATAAAACGTAAAAATTTTAAAAAAAAATACCAAATGGTGGTGGCCAAATTGTGTAAAAGCCTATTGCAAAGCGTAATGAAACACATTTATAACAATGCACAAAAGGCGTTATCTTTGCACAAATTTTTAAAAGAATATGAACCAAGCAGCTTCATTGTTTGAAAAGCACAAGCCTACGCTTGATGCAGCCATAAAAGCCATTAGCGAACGTAATTATTATACCCCTTACCCCGAGAACCCCAAAGCCTATGCTGAGGATGGTGATGCAAACGGCAAGAGCTATTTTCAGAAACTGTTGAATACCGGATTTAATGAATTGCTGCAAACCGGTGAAGTAGCTCACATAGGTGAAGAAGTTTCTCCGTTTTTGCAATTGGGCTTAGGAATTACCTATCCTGCGTTTTCGCCAGAGCAATTGATGAGCAATGCTAAAACTGCTCAAAAGCAATGGAGCAAAACCAGTGTTGAGGAACGTACCGGTGTTTTGATAGAAACTCTTGAACAAATAATCCCTCGCTTTTTTGATATTGCTTATGCCACCATGCACACCACCGGACAAGGTTTTGTGATGTCGTTTCAGGCCAGCGGTCCACATGCAAACGACAGGGCACTTGAAGCTATTACCATGGGCTATATGGAACTTACCCGTTTTCCACAAGAAGTGATGTGGGTTAAAAACATGGGCAAGTTTGATATCAATATTCGTAAAAACTGGAAAGCCGTACCAAAAGGTATCAGCTTGGTAATAGGCTGTTCTACTTTCCCTACTTGGAACACCGTACCCGGTTTGTATGCCAGTTTAATTACCGGTAATACTGTGATAGTGAAACCTCACCCTAAAGCAATATTACCTATTGCCATTGTGGTGGGAGAAATTCAAAAAGTATTGAAGGCTAACGGTTTTGACCCTAATATAGTTCAGTTGGCGGTAGATACCGTTACACAACCTATTACTAAGCAATTGGCCGAGGATAAGGATGTGAAACTGGTTGATTTTACCGGAAGCTCAAGCTTTGGTAACTATGTAGAAAACCTTAGCGGTAAAGATGTATTTACTGAAAAAGCAGGAGTAAACTCGGTAATACTTGATTCTGCGGCTGATATTAATGCGGTGATGCAAAACATTGCGTTTTCAGTATCGCTGTATTCAAAACAAATGTGTACTGCACCACAAAATATCTTTATATCAAAAGACGGTATTAAAACCCCCGATGGAGTTGTGGCGTATGACGATGCTGTGAATATGCTTGCAGAAGCAATCAAAGGCATTGTAAACCATCCTAAAATGGGTGCCTTTACCTTGGGTGGTATCCAAGCCGATGCTACCATACAACGTGTGCAAGCAGCTGCCGGTGCCGGTGGTCGCATGGTGCTTGCCAGCGTGCAGGTTGCCAACCCTGAGTTTGAGAATGCCCGTACTGCCAGCCCAAGTTTGATTGAGGTAGGAGTGGAGCAAAAAGACCTTTACCTAACAGAATGCTTTGGGCCGGTTGTGTTTGTTATTAAAACCGATAGCTCAGCACACTCGTTGCAGTTGGTAAAAGAGTCAGCAGAAGCTCACGGTGCCATTACCTGCTTGGCTTATACAACCGATGCTGCTGCACAAGCTACTATTGAAGATGAAATGAACAGCGTGTTTACCCCGGTTTCATTCAACTTCACAGGTGCAATATTTGTAAACCAGCATGCTGCATTTTCTGATTTTCACGTTACGGGCGGTAACCCCGCGGGTAATGCCAGTTTCACCAACCCTGAATATATTAACAAACGTTTTGTTTGGGTGGGGAACCGTTTTGCATAAATAGCCGTCTACTTAGGTTAAGTACATAAACTGAATTATGAAAAAAATTATCATGTTTGCTTTTGCCGGGCTTCTTTTAGCTGCGGCATCTTGTAAGAAAGATGAGAACAACGGAAACAACAACGGCGGTTCAAGTCAAAACTGTAAGCTAAAGTCTATCAAAGAAGAGATTGCAGTTACCGGCAGCCCTCTTAGCTATGGTGGGTTTGTATTGTATTACAACGATGATAAAATTGTAAAGGCCAACTTTATAGATTCTGTTACCGGTAATGAAGATACAACCAGCTATGCTTTATTATCTTATAATGGCCGTAACCTTACTGATGTAAAGCTTTACCAAAAAGGGGCTTTGACCATCAATTTTAGCAATGCCTTCAATTCAGCAAATAAGATAACTCAACGTGATTATAGTATCAACTCTCCTTTCGGTTTGGTGGATATTAACCAAAAGTATTTTTACGATGCAAACGGAAGGGTTTCATATACGGTGCGCACCACAACTATTGATAACTTTCCCGGTGTAGGTAAAGTAGTTTCAAAAGACAGCGGTATATTCTTAAATTATAATTCAAAAGGACGCCCTGCCGGATTGATTACTTACAGGTCTTCTGAAACCTCAATGGGTACTCAACCCTACTCATTACAAGATGAGTATAGCTACGAGTACGATGGTAACGGTAACCGTACTAAAGAATCTTCAAAATCAGATGTTTCTGAGCCGTTTAAAGTTTCGTTTACTGCGGTGTTTGATTTGAGCAAAACTGCGGGTGATGCCGATGCTGCTTACAAGCTGATTACTAAGCTGGTACCTGATGAGTGGAGTGACCCCAACATTGACTCTAAAGACATTGATGTGAATTTGAAAACCAGTCACACCGATGTAACCGATACAGGTAATGAAACAATTACTACCACTTATACGTTTAATACACGTAATAGCCCAGCTACTTCAAAAGAAATCAGCCCCACAGAAACAACCAACACCACTTATACTTACGAGTGTAAATAGTTGTTTAGGCGATAAATAACGGAAAAAGGGCAGTTTTTAGCTGCCCTTTTTTCGTTATTAAGAATGAGTCTAAATTTAAAGTCCTGTTAAACAGTTGTTTATACAAATGTTAAAGAAATCACTTTGATGTTTAAACATTGATTTATAGCTTTGTACTAATAATTACACTAAAAACAATATGAAAAAAGTATTTGTAGTACTATTTGCAGCAGCGTCTTTGGCGGCTTGCAAGCAAAACACTAAAACCTCAAACGAAGCCGGACAAGTAGCTCAAGCATCTGATTCAGCAGCCACTTATACCGTTGATGCAACTGCCAGCACATTGGGTTGGAGCGGTTCAAAAGTTGTTTCAGGTTCACACACCGGAACTATCAATATCCAAACCGGTATTCTTTCGTTTGAAAACGGCGAACTAAAATCAGGTAACTTTACTGTTGATATGAAAACTATCAAAAACACCGACATTACTGATGCAGCTGAGAACGCTAAATTGGTAGGTCACCTTGCAAGCCCTGATTTCTTCAACGTTGATAGTTTTCCTACTGCTACATTCGAAATCACTAAAGTTGAGAAATTGGCTGCTGCTGATGCAAACGGTAATACCCACAGCGTAAGCGGTAACCTTTCAATCAAAAATAACACCCGTGAAATTACTTTCCCTGCTAAAATTACAACTGCCGACGGTTCAGTAACTGCTACTGCAAAAACTGAAATCAACCGTTTGGAGTGGAACGTAATGTGGGGTAACGAAAAAGACACTAAAGCCCGTGCCTTTTTGAAAGAAAACTTCCTTAGCAACATAATTGGTATCAATATCAATCTTGTAGCTAAAAAGTAATTACAACAGACCAGATACTTTGTATATATAACCCGCATGGCGTATGCTATGCGGGTTTTTTATTAATGATTAATTCAAACCTGTAAGGCAGAAAAATCGTTCAGTAAAAAAAGTGTGCGTATAAGTGCAGTTTTAAGATGCATTTTACACGCCATACAAGTAAAAGTAGTATTATTGCACCAAATCAAGAAAGTATGACTAACAACATAGTTAAAGCAGTATTAGCTATTCTTTGTGTTATAGTGGGTTATTTGTGTTATGACTCTATTGCATCAACACTGCGCATGCAAAATCAAATAGCGTATGTTGAGGGTAAAATTATTCAACGTTTAACTGAAATTAAAGAGGCTCAGTTTGCTTATAAAGATGCTTACGGAGTATTTGCTAACAGCTTTGATAGTCTTGAGTACGGTCTTAAAAACGGAAAAATTGTTGAGTTGAAACAGGTGGGTGAATTGACCGAAGCGAACCAAACCGTTGTGATAGATACAATGTTTGTAACTATTGCTGATAAGCTGAAAGACAAAATAGCTAATTTCGACTCATTGCGTTTTGTGCCTTGCTCAGATAAAGTTGAATTTAAAATCGGATCAGGTACAGTAAACCGTAACGGTGTTACCCTTCAAGTATTTGAAGTGATTGACCCTAAACCGGTAAATAAAAAGCGTGCTCTTAAAGTAGGTTCTTTAAGCGATGCTATTTACACAGGTAACTGGGAGAAACAAGAAAACTAAGAACGTCTATACAAAGGCGGTAACGATATAAAGCCCTGAAAAGGGCTTTTTTAGTATATTGCCATATAAACAACCTATGCAGGTATTTCATACATCCGAGGATTACAACAGCCAGTTATCAGCCCAAAACCATTTGGTAGTGGCACTAAACGATAATGCCTGTGCTTTTGCAGTGCATAATGCTGCCGGAGCTTTGCAGCTGTTGGGGCATTTCGGTTTTTATGTGCCGCTTAAGGAAGATGAAAGTGCTTTTTTTGATTTTGTTCGTTCACAAGAAAGCCTGAAGCAAAAATATAAAACCACCACCGTGGTGTTGCAAGGGCACAAGTGCAGTTTGGTGCCTGCACCCATGTACGATGAGCTTTATACCGATTCGTACCTGCGCCACATGCACACCCTTGATAAGGATGAAGTAGCAAAAGCAGTATCACTGCTTGATGAAAGCGTGAAGCTGGTTTTTGGGGTAAAAGAGTATTTGTTTTATCCTGCACGCTCAAAGTACTATGAAGCCATAGTTGAGCCCAGAGCCGCTCATTATTTGCGTAAATCGGTACGTTATTACCCAAACAGGCTGAATGTGTTTGTTGAGAAAGACCGTATTTATTTGGTACATGCCAACAATACCCAGCCGGTTTTCTTTAACAGTTTCCCTAACACGGGAATTGACGAGGCTACTTACTTTATTCTTAACTATTACCAAACGTTTGGTATTAGCCACCAAAGTTTGCCTTTATTGTTGCACGGCAATGCGCCCCAGCAATTAGCTGATGTGCTGGCAACGTATGCAGGTAGGGCAGAGGTTTTACCAACAAAAGGTAAAAGCATAGATATACCCGAAGATTTTGAGTTTGACTTTCTGATTGATTTTTGCCATTGAGGATAATAGGCGGACAACACGCAGGCTACATTATCAGGCCACCCAAAAACATACAGGCAAGGCCCACAACCGATATTGCCAAAGAAGCCCTTTTTAATATTTTAAACAACCGCCTTGATTTTGAAGGTGCAAAAGTGCTTGATTTGTTTGCAGGTGCAGGCAATATAAGCCTTGAGTTTTCATCTCGCGGGGCGCAAGAGGTGGTTGCTGTTGATAGCAGCACGGTTACTCTCTCATTTTTAAAGCAGGTGAAAAAAGAGCTTTCGCTGGATTGTTTGTTACCCTTAAAAGGTGATGCCTACAAATACTTGCAAAATGCAGCTGCAAAGTACGATGTGATTTTTGCCGACCCTCCTTATGCCATGCAAAACATCAATACAATCCCTCAATTGGTGTTTGAGCGGCAACTGCTACACCAAGACGGGTTATTGATTATAGAGCACAATAGTAATGTGAGACTTCCGCATGACTGTTTGGTTGAAACCCGGAAATATGGGCAATCGGCGTTTAGCTTTTATGCCAATCAGCCGCATTAGTGTTATTTATACGTAAAAAGTGTTTTCTTTGAACCCCCCGATATAATTATACCGATTATGAAACGAGCAATATTCCCCGGTACTTTTGACCCCATTACCATAGGCCACGTAGAAATTATTAACCGTGCCTTGCCTCTTTTTGATGAAATTATTATTGCTATTGGCCGTAATACGGATAAGAAGCACCTTTTTGATATGGATAAAAGGATTGGTTGGATAAAAGAAATTTTTAAGGATGAGCCTAAAGTTACTGCCGACCACTATAATGGGTTGACGGTTGACTTTTGTAAGTTTAAAGAAGCTAAATACATTTTGCGCGGATTGCGCTCAGTAACGGATTACGATTACGAATACCAGATTGCCCAGATAAACAAAAGCCTTTGGCCTGAGTTGGAGACTGTGTTTTTGCTTTCGATGCCTGAAAACACAGCCATAAGTTCAAAAATGGTGCGTGATGTGATATTATACGGCGGTGATTACAAGCGCTTTGTGCCTGATGCGGTACGTATAGGCTAATAGTATTTATTTAATAATAATAGTGCAGCCCAAGCATGAAACAGTTTCATGCTTGGGCTGTTTTTATATCAAACATGGGGCATTGATATACATCAATGCCATATCAATTAAAATGCGTTATTTTGCACCGCTTTTAAACAACTTTTGAATATGAATTTTGACGTAATAGTAATAGGAAGCGGCCCCGGTGGGTACGTTGCAGCCATTCGTGCAGCACAGTTGGGTATGAACGTTGCCATTGTTGAGAAATCTGAAATTGGCGGTGTATGTCTTAACTGGGGTTGTATCCCTACCAAAGCCCTGTTGAAATCAGCACAAGTGTTTGAATACATTAAACACGCATCTGATTATGGTATTACCGTTTCAGACTCAAAACCTGAGTTTGGCAATATTATCCAACGCTCTCGCGATGTTGCAAACGGTATGAGCAAGGGTATTTCTTTCTTAATGAAGAAAAACAAAATCACCGTTTTGGCAGGTTTTGGAAAATTAGCTTCAAAAGGCAGTGTTGAAGTAACTGCTGCTGATGGCAAAAAAGAACTTCACACAGCAAAGCATATTATACTTGCTACAGGTGCCCGCAGCCGCGAGTTGCCTAATGTGAAAATTGACGGTAAAAAGATTGTTGGTTACCACGATGCAATGGTATTGCCCCAACTACCAAAAAGCATGGTAGTAATAGGTAGCGGTGCTATTGGTTGTGAGTTTGCATACTTCTACAACGCTATGGGTACTAAAGTTACCATCGTTGAGTTTATGCCTAACATTTTACCAATTGAAGACGAAGAGGTATCTAAAACACTTGCTAAAGAATACAAGAAAAAAGGCATTGAAATAATGACCGAAAGCAGTGTTGAAGGTGTTGATACCAGCGGCGCAGGTTGCAAAGTAACCGTAAAAACTAAAACCGGTAATGTGCAATTGGAATGCGATGTGGTACTAAGTGCTGTAGGAATCCAAACCAACCTTGAAAACATCGGCCTTGAAACTGTTGGTGTAAAAACCGATAAAGGCAAAGTATTGGTAGATGATTTTTATAAAACCAACATTGATGGCGTATATGCTATCGGTGATATTGTAAAAGGCCCCGCTTTGGCACACGTAGCCAGCGCAGAAGGTATTATCTGTGTTGAGAAAATTGCAGGTGTACACGTTGAGCCTTTGGATTATAACAACATACCCGGTTGTACCTATTGCTGGCCCGAAGTTGCTTCAGTGGGTTATACCGAAAAAGCAGCTAAAGAAGCCGGATACGAAATTAAAGTGGGTAAATTCCCATTTTCAGCTTCAGGTAAGGCAAGTGCTGCCGGAGCTAAAGAAGGCTTTGTAAAAGTGATTTTTGATGCCAAATACGGCGAATGGTTGGGTGCGCACTTTATTGGTGCTAACGTAACCGAAATGATTGCTGAGGTTGTTGCTGCACGTAAACTGGAAACTACCGGCCACGAAATCATAAAATCAGTTCACCCTCACCCCACAATGAGCGAAGCCATTATGGAAGCTACTGCACAAGCCTACGGTGAGTGCATACACTTGTAATATTTATCTTTTAATAACAAATAACTGTAAATCCCCTGTTCACCAACAGGGGATTTTTTTGTTTTATAAGGCAATAAAAAAGCCCTTTGTTTCACAAACAAAGGGCTTTTGCATATATAACGGCTACGGTATTACTTATCGCAGCTGTTTAGTTGTTTAAAGTCTTTTTCTTGCAACAGCGATACATCATCACCGTTTTTAGCTTTGCCTTCCATGTAGTTCATTATTTTGCCGTCGGCAGCATTCACAATAAGCTTGTAGCAAAGTACATAGGTTCTTGGTTCGCTGGCAAATGGGTTTTGGTAGGTGCTGTAAGGTATCAAAACAACGTAGCACATAGCAGGGTCTTGTGTTTCAACAGCATTGTTTACAAGGCTAAGGTCTTTTTTCAAAACCTCAAACTTCTTTTCATAATACTCCTTAATGGTTTTCTTATCCGCTTTGGGCGATAACACATCAGGCTCAAGAAGCAATGTTTTATCCTTCAAATCTTTGCAATTAGCAATGGCTTTAGTCTCCATAAAATCAGGAAAAGTAGCTGTGGTTTTCTTTTCCATCATGTATTCAATATTTGCAGCAGCAGATTGGATGGTAAAAGTAAAATCAGGGGTAGTATTACATTGGTCGTTGCGAGATGATGAATAAGGCAACATTGTTTTGTAATCTATCGTTCCGCTTTTTTCAGCTCTAAACAAAATCAACGAGATAGCAGTACCGTCAAAACGGGTAATGTATTCTTCGCCGCCACCAACTTCTTTTGCTTGCAAAATCACATAATCCTTATCACGTGCCTCAATCAGTTTTTTTATTTCTTTAGGCGTTTTAAACTCAATGGTGGCATTCAGTTTCCAAAACTTGGGCATCAAGTTCTTCATGTTCTCATTGTATGATTTCACATACTTCTGATAATTCTCAACGCCCTTTGGGTAATCTTCTTTGTTTCTGGTAAACTTTGCTATAGCCCTGCCGTCTTCCTCAAGCAGTTCAACAGCTAGCTTACGTTTGCCTATGCTTGCATAATCAGTAGCCTTTGCGTCAAAATCAAAGCTAAATTTTTGTGCAATAGCCGCCGGCAATCCTACGGCTATAATTAAAAGTAACAGTATGGTTTTTTTCATCGCGTGAGGTTTAATAAAATTCAATACTCCTTAAGTGAAAGCAGTGTGTGCAATACTGCTTTCGGGGCAAATTAAGTACTTTTACCGTAAAATAAAAGATTACACAAACCATACCATCTTGTATGGGTTAATAATTTCAAGTATTAGATAAATGAACGAAGCACTTACCGGCTTTTACTTTCAAAAAACTGAGCCGCAACAAAGTTGCTTACTGGCTTTGCGTGATATTATACTAAACTGCCACAATAGCATTGAGGAAACCCTGAATTACGGAATGCCTTTGTTTACTTACAAAGGGAAACGCTTGTGTTATTTGTGGGTAGATAAGAAAACGCAATGGCCGTATATTTTGATAGTTGACGGAGATAAGATAAGCCACCATGCCTTGCAAACCGGCAACCGTGCGCGGATGAAAATACTACCTGTAGACCCTAATACTGATATTCAGATTGAAATTATTGAAGAGATAATGGAATTGGCAGTATCGTACAAAAAGTAAAGGAGGGTCTGTTTCCAAACCCTCCCTGTTTTACACACACTTTCAAGTGGTAAAGACATACTTTCCCAAGCTGCTCAGTACCTGCTTAAAGAGTATTTTTTCCTTTTATTAGGCGCAATAAGATAGCAACTATGGCTATTACCAGCAGAATGTGTATAAGGGCCCCTGCATTGTAACCTAAAAACCCCACTGCCCAAACAACTACTAGTACAATGGCGATTGCATATAGTAAATTTCCCATAATTTATTTTTTAACTGTTAATGGTGAAAGGCTAAACCGATAGTAGATACCCCGCTTGATAAATCAAGGAATGCGCCAACCCTGTTGTTAAAGTGATACTCAGTACCTACGTGAATATCTAAGTACAAGGGACGAGCCCCTTTGTAATAATCTTTATCACCGTTGTAATCGCTGTCCCAGCTTCTGTTCACAATGGCAAAGCCTAATGAACCGGCTAGGTAAAAATCCCAACTAGAGTTTGCAGCAAGTATATCATCAAAATAGTAAGAACCTTTTAAGCCGATAGGTATCACCGTTTCGCGGTAGCGGTAGTTTCTGTAGGGGTGGTTATTACTTCCCCAATAATACTCATTGGTATAGCTGTAAAAACTTATGAAAGGGGCTAAGGTGAAGTTTTTTGCAACATCCAGCTCGTAGTTAAGATGGAATACGGGCAAAGAGCGGTTTACATATCCATAATAACCTATTCCTATACCCGCATTTAATGTTTTGCCATACTTTGTGCTGTAACCGCTTTTTGTGGTTGTAACCGTAGTGGTTGTGGTAGTAGTAGTTTGAGCGTAAAGTGCAGTAAATACTGTTGAGAATAGTAAGAGTGTTATTAAAATTAATTTTTTCATATTTTTATTTTATGTACTAAGTAATACCAATCGGTATTACTTACAATCTAAAACCAATAGTTATTTGTAGCCATTGGTTTTTGTAGCGTGGTGTTGATGATGAGCCATCGCCATTGTTTGTTTGAAAATCCCATGCCATCCTGCCTGAAAGTACAATGTGTGAGACGTTAATATCGCCGCCCACTACAAAACCAAGCACGTTTTTGCGCACATTATCGTTTTCAAATTCTCTTTCCTGCTCAGTGCTGTTTGCCCCAAACGTGTATTTGTTTTTTTCGTTTATCAGGTATGAATATTGGGGTCCGAAAACAATGCTTAAATACTCAATAGGTTTTATTTGCAGCATTATAGGCACATCAATATATGTTGTTGTTTTAGAGAACGAGTAGGGATTGCCCAGTAATGTTCCGCCGCCTTGAAATCCTTTTTGCGAAAGCAAAAGCTCAGGCTGCACACCAAGGTATTTACCTATTGGTATTCCTAAGAATACTCCCCCCGCAAACCCTACCCTTGGGTCGGCCTCAAAATCCTGTCCTTGTTCGTCCCAAACATTAGAATAATTGATGCCGGCTTTTATCCCGAAGGTAAGTTTTTCGCGCATGTCAATATTGTCATCATTCTCGCCTTGGGCAAGTAATGTGTTACTAAAAGAAAGTAGTAACACGCATATTATAATAAGTGATTTTTTCATGATTTTTTGTGTTTAATGGCGTGTAAATTATTTAGTGTTTTTAGCGGTTAAATCTGCAAAGGCTTTGTTTAGCTCCTCCATATCACGGGCATATTGCGCTTTAAAAATCTCCCATTTGTCTTTACCTTCTAAGGTATATTCGTCTAACCTTTTTTTCATGTCGCTGTTTTTTTGATCCAGCTCAGCGATTTTTTTTGTATAATCTTTTTTCACTGCAATTTTTTCAGCTTCTATTCGCGTATTAAACTCAGAAAGTGTGCGGTCATTCGCAAGTATTTTTTCATTCGTTTCTTTTTTATAGGCTTCTATATCAGCTATATAGTCTTTGTTGGCTTGCTCAAGTTCTCTGTTGGCTTTTTCTACGTCGCTTTGGGCGTTTTCAACCTTCTTTGCCGGAGAGCTACAGCCTGTAATGATCATAATTATCATTAGTATTATTGATGCCATTACTATTAATTTATTTATTTTCATGATTTTTTAAAAAATTTAAGACGTTGATAGTTCACATTAAGAGTACAAAGTTGCAACTGTTTTAAATTGTATGTGTTACACTTGTTTGGTGATAAGTTACATTAATCACTTGTTTTATCCCTTAGGATATAATTAATGTTTAAAAAAGGTGTGATTATACTTCTACATCCTCTCGGCCAAAAAATATCTTAAAGATATTTTTTCCGGCTGCTTTTATAGCTTCCGGATGTTTTGAGGCGATATTGGCAATGGTGAATTGTAACAAGAGTCCTCCCATTTTTATCATGGGATTGTGCGATGAGCCCGTTATTATTTTCTTTGAAAGATAACCCATTGCTAAACCTATTGCATTATTTATCAATGTGGTTTTTAATTCGGGTGCTGTTGCTACTTCGTGTAGCGTGGTTTTTAAAAGATTAATTGGTCTAAGGCTTTGGTAAGTGGCATCCAGTTGCTGTGTAAGCAGTTTTAGTTGCGTTGCTTGTGTGTTTTTTAAAAGAAGTATTTTCTCATTCAACACATCACTTTTGCTTTTCATACATCTTTTTGTAACAATGTTATAATGGCATTATTTATAGGACGTATAATTAATTGCTTGCGAAGGCCTACAAGTAATAATGCTAATAATCCATAAAATCCTCCTACAATAAAATACCCATAATATAGTTTACCCAATACCTCACCTAACCACATGGCAACACCTATATTCATAAATACTGCAAATACTGCTGTAATAAGTGTTATTACCAAACCCGCTGTTATCAGCGATAGTAAATCGGCTGTTTTGCTTATGGCCACCAGCCGTATTAGCTCTATTGTGGTTTTGCTATAGGCAGCGGCTTCTTCAAAAAGTATTTCAATGGGTGTTGCTTCAGCTGTAGTGGTTTCCGGCATGCTTAATAGTTTAGGTGAAAAATTGGTTACAACTGTTTTCCGGCTTTGTTGCCTGCTTGTTCATCAGCAGCCACGTCTTTTAGTTCGTCTTTCACACTCTCATACTTATCCGTAATTGCAGCCATTAGCTCGTCAAATTTGCCTTTAAGCCCGTCAAGGTAGTCTTCGCCTTTATTCATTATATTTTTCCTTGTTACCGACCCTTTTTCAGGTGCAAGTAAAATGCCCAATAATGCACCGGCAGCTAAGCCGCCCAAAACCCCTAATACTATTTTTCCTGAGTTCATAATTTTTTGTTTTAAACTGTGTTTACTATTCGTACCCGCTTTTTATTATTGTAGAGATCATTTTGAACCTCACATTTGCTTTAATGGTATTGCGTGAGTGGGCAGGTATAATGATTGATTGTCCTGTGTTTAGAAGGTGCGAAACATCATTAATAACCACTTCAGCCTTTCCATCAATTACCTGTATGAAAGTATCAAACGGTGAAATTTTTTCAGTTAATGCTTCTCCGGTGTCAAATGAAACAGCACTAATATTGCCGGTTGTTTTTCTGATAATTGTTTTAATTACTACCGAGTTGGGTATGTATTCAAGAATTTCTACAATGATAAAAACTCTAGCGCTTTCAAAATCTGCATTTTCCACAATAACGGGTGTTGTTTTTTAAAAGGGCAGAGTTTTAAGGCTCCGCCCTTTGTCTATTAAATTCTCTTTTTTAAAGGCTTGCAATAGCTATAAAATATCGCGTTATCAATTAATAAAGATGAATTTAAGCTTTTTCAGGAAATCCTTTTTTTAGGATATTAATAACCTCTTCGCGATTTTTATTCAGCCTTTTTTCAATCCTTCCCAATAGGTCGGTTTCTTTACCCATTTCAAATTTCAAATCGGCATCCGTTAGTTGAGGGTATTTCTCCTTCAGTAGCCTTGTTTGCATTCCCCAGTCTCCTGACACTTTAAATGCTTCTGCTGGTTTTTTTTGGGTATCCATAATTATTTTTATTTAGTGTGGTTAATAATTTAACTACACTACAAAGATGCAGGCGTTTTAATAACAACTTGTTACACAACATTTGTAATCTGTTACACAAATCACATGTTTTCTAAATTGCTTTTTCTTTTTTGGCCTAATTTCTTGTAATAAGTAGGCGAAAGCCCTGTAATTTTTTTAAACTGGTTGGATAGATGCGCCACACTGCTGTAGTGCAGTTTGTATGATATTTCGGTTAGGTTAAGCTCGTCATACAACAGTAATTCTTTCACCCGTTCAATCTTGTGGATGATGATATACTGCTGTAGGGTTATTCCCTTCACTTCCGAAAAAATGTTAGACAAGTAGGTATAATCCAAATTTAGTTTCTCGCTGATGTAGTCTGAGTAATTTGCTTTGGGCAATTCGTCAGAGTAATGTATCATCTCAGTAACCACATTTTTTATCTTTTCTATTAGAATGCTTTTTTTGTCATCCAATAGTTCCAGTCCTGATTTTTTAAGACTTATTTTGAGTAACTGTAATTGGTCGGGAGTAATTTCTTCTAATACTTCAACCATTCCAAGATCCACAAAAATGTAATGCAAGCCAAGAAGTTTCAGCTCGTTTTTCACTACCATTTTGCAGCGTAAACTCACCATGTATTTTATATGTATAACCATAAACTGTGTTGAAAGGGACACCTAAGGCAGCATTTACTCGTTTGTTTGCGAATTGGTTGTGCAGTGCGGTGATAATTTGCCGGAGCAGAGAGGGGGTAGAATGATAGGCGGCTTTTTGAGGAGTCGACATTACTAGCCGCAAGCTAATCACACCAAAGATAGTGTAATTTTTTATATAAGCACTATAGTATTGAATTAAGTACAAGCCTTCTATGATGTTTTTATACCCTTTATACAGAGAAATAAATACATTTACCAAAAATTTCAAGGGTAGCAATGCTGGTAAAAACTTACGGAAGTGCCGTATATGGAGTAAATGCACAAACCATTACTGTAGAGGTGAATGCAGGGGAGGGAGCGGGCTATTTTTTAATAGGCTTGCCTGATAATGCCGTAAAGGAAAGTCAATGGCGCATAGAAACTGCATTTAAAAATGCGGGATTAAAATTGCCTCGCAAAAAGGTGGTGATAAACATGGCGCCTGCCGATATACGCAAAGAAGGTTCAGCGTATGATTTAACCATAGCTGCGGCTATGTTGGCCGTATCAGACCAAGTAACTGAAATTGAAAAGCTGGGTAAATACCTGATAATGGGTGAACTATCGTTGGACGGCAGTTTGAAGCCCATTAAGGGTGCACTACCCATAGCTATACAAGCCCGCAAAGAGGGTTTTGAAGGGTTTATATTACCTGTGCAAAATGCACGCGAAGCTGCTATTGTAGCTGATTTTAAGGTGTACGGAGCTAATCACTTGGGCGAAGTGGTGAGTTTTTTTAACGGGGATGAAGGTGCCATTGAGCGTTTTGAAGTAGATACCCGCCGCGAGTTTGCCGAGCAGCAAGCCAATGTAGAGTTTGATTTTGCCGATGTAAAAGGGCAGGAAAACATTAAACGTGCGCTTGAAATTGCTGCCGCAGGCGGACACAACGTAATAATGATAGGCCCGCCGGGTAGCGGCAAAACAATGCTTGCCAAACGTTTGCCCAGCATATTGCCTCCGCTTACACTTCACGAAGCTCTTGAAACTACCAAAATACACTCGGTGGCTGGTAAGCTTGCGCAAAACGTGGGGTTAACGCCCATACGTCCGTTTCGGTCGCCGCACCACACTATTAGTGATGTGGCACTGGTAGGCGGGGGGGCAGTACCCCAACCGGGCGAAATTTCATTGGCCCATAACGGAGTATTGTTTTTGGATGAATTGCCTGAGTTTAAGCGTACCGTGCTTGAAGTAATGCGCCAGCCTTTGGAGGAACGCAGAGTAACCATCAGTCGGGCAAAATTTTCAGTGGATTACCCTGCCAGCTTTATGTTGGTTGCTGCTATGAACCCGTGTCCGTGCGGATATTATAACCACCCCGATAAGGATTGCGTATGTGCCCCCGGTGTTGTACAAAAGTATTTGAGCAAAGTGAGTGGGCCGTTGTTGGACAGGATTGACATACATATTGAGGTTACCCCCGTTAGTTTCGACCAGTTATCGGAGCAGCGCAAAGCTGAGAATAGTTTAGAGGTTAGGGAACGGGTGCTGAAAGCCCGCGATATCCAAACCGAGCGGTTTAAGGGAAATCCTGCTGTGTATAGCAATGCCATGATGAGCAGTAGTAAAGTACAGGAGATTTGCCAGATAAGTGCTGTGGGGCAGAAACTACTGAAAACAGCCATGGAACGTTTGCAGCTTTCGGCGCGTGCTTACGATCGTATCTTAAAAGTAAGCCGAACTATTGCCGACCTTGCCGCCAGCGAAGAAATACGCCCCGAACACCTTGCTGAAGCCATCCAGTTCCGCAGTTTGGATAGAGAGAATTGGGCGGGGTAAAAGTGCATTATATAGTCGGTTAAAGAATATTTATACATGATGTACTTTTTATCCTTTTTGGGATGTTATACAGTATTTATGTCGGTTAGACTTTTTTTTCAATCAAAAAGATTGTCAGGTTGGTTGGAGGCTAAAGCGATTGTTCACTCAATAGCAATTGAATGTGTTGAATATGGTTCAGGTGATATGGGTTGGATTGAAGTTGTAGATATTTCATATCGTGTTGACGGAAAGAGCTATGCGCAAAGAGTTAAATACAGAGAGGGGTTGTTTTATTTTTACGCGCCATTTAATTATACAGTTAACAAGTCAGGTCTTAAAAGCAGTTCAGAATGCTTGATTTATTGTAACCCGCAAGATTATTCTGATATCACATTTGCTAGAACAAAGTTTGATATTATGCCTTGGGTTTACTTAGCCCTTGGAGTATTACTTATTATTATCTCAGTTGCTTAAAATCCTCTCTATTAATAACTCTAATACATTTCTTCTTTCGTTATAAAACGGGCTTTCTTTACATTAAGAAGGGGTTATCATTTTGTTACGTTTCTCGGATGTAACACGCTCATTATCTTTAATAAGTATGATTGCGGGTTGCACTGAAAAACTACGATGGATTACCTATTTAATGCGGTTAAAAACATGACCGCAAAAGAGATGATTTTGCTTAAAAAACGTATTGGCAAGCAAGCCCAAAAATCGCGTTTGCTTAATTACGTGTATGAGAGCGATGAAACGGATTTGAAAGAGATAATTGAGAAACTGGGCTATGCGGATAAACCGGCCGGTTTTTATACCCTTAAGAACCGTTTGTACGAAGATGTGATAAGCGTAAAGATTGAGATTGAGAAGAACGAGGTTATCATCACTAAAGAGAAGGTGCAAAACCTTCGCGGGTTGGTGTACTCACACGATGCTACAACGTTGGTGCGGGAACTGCAACGGATAGAAAAGAAATGCTTTGAGCTGGAGTTGTTTGCTGAGTTGAAGGAGATTTACTTCTGTTTTATGATGCTGTACAGGCATGATAAGAAAAAGATGCAGCAGTATAAAAGCCTGATGACGGATGCTGATTTCAAGCAGAAAACCATGATGAAGCTGGAAGAGCTTTTCTACACTAAGTTGTTGGATACGCAAGACCTCTTCTATTTTAACAACTCTTACTTTTATAACGAGGCAAAGGATGCGCTTGAGCAAGTGAAACAAGTGGATGAATTCTTACATTGTAAATCATCGTCGTTTTTATACCTGAGTGCAAAACTTACCCTGCGTCTTACATATCCTGTAAGTAAAGAAACTGCCGACAGTAAAGAGATATTAAAAGAGTTGGTATTGTTGCACAAGCTCTACCATAACTCGTTTTTGCTAAACCGTTACCCCAATTGCAACATTGCTATACAGTGCCTTTTTAGTAAGTATTATTACCTAACAGGTGCGCAAGAGCAATTTGAGCATACGCAGAAGTACATTATGGAGCAGATTAATACGGTTACCGGATTTAAGATGTTTGAGTGTACCATCTTCTATTTTATCTTCATGTCGGTGCTTAGCAAAGTTGATATTTGGAACCGTTCGGCATTATCGTCGCAAATTACCCAGTTGCTTTCACAAGAGAAGCTGGAATACTTTAGCAACACAATGAAGAATTACTTTTACTACCTGATGGCAGTGAAAGAGTTTTACATCAGTGATTATAACAAAAGCTCGGCAATGCTGCTTAAGTCGCGCAAGTATTTCAACAGTCTTAACAATAATACCTGCTGGATTGCTGTAGAAAACGTGATTCTTAATATCTACAACTATACCCAAACAGGTGATTATGCATTAATCAACTCTGAACTGGGCTTGCTTACAAGGGTCATCTCTCGTTTTAACTTTGAAGATACTTACGTTAAGCCTATTAAAGAGATTATAAAAATCACCAAGCAACACCTTGCCGCCAAGGATTTTTCCGGCTACAACGCCGAGTTGGAACGGATTAAGAACATCAATAACCAACAGCTGTATAAACTGATTAGGTTTTAAGTAACTGCGGATATAATACCTGTATTTACTACTAACTCACTTTAGAAACCCCGGATGCATTAGGGCAGCGGGGTTTCTCTCATTTTAGGCCGTTTCTTTCATGGCTAATATTAAGAGAACCTTTACTGTATTTAATGCGGGTGTTAAAGCCTAAAAATAATCCACTGTGCTATCCGTTTTCTAGTTTTAAAATCTAAATTATTTTTTTTTTAATGTGTTGATATATAGATTTTATACTACCAAAAATAGTCTGTATTCGGTTTTGGTTTTGGGGTGCTTTCTAAAAAAGAGGTGGTGTTCTTACACCGTAACCATTGCATAACTTTTACGCTATACGACCTCTATACTTTTGTCGGGCAAATTTTTTTGAAATCATGTATAAAGGTTTTTACAAATCGTTGTTTGTTGTTCTGATATTGTTCTCGGCTATTCTGGTAAACGGCCAGAATAACCTGGCTGTTACTAATGTAATATATCCTACTACAGCCCTAAACTGTACCAATGCACCCCGCACCGATAGTGTGGTTGTTAGGGTGGCAAACATCTCAGGTGCAGCTATTACCAACTTTGATATTTCGTATAGCCTTAACGGAGGTTCTGTAGTTACCGAAACCTACACAGGAGCTAGTATTGCAACTGCGGGTTCTATAAACTACACCTTTGCAACCAAACTAAACACCTTAACAGGTGGAGTAAATACCTTAAAGGTATATACCAGTTTGCCGGGCGACCCAACAAGGGCAAATGATACTTCGGTATTTGTTTATGTACCTAAAGTATCATCGTTTCCTTACTTTGAAAGTTTTGAAAGCAACAACGGCGGTTTTACTGCCGGTGGAACTAACTCAACTTGGATTTGGGGTGCAAGGAATAAACCCAACACAGGCCAATCAGCCCACGGTGTTAATAGCTGGACAAACGGTGGTCTTACCGGACTATACGCCAATAGCGACGTTTCTTATTTAACATCGCCTTGCTACGATTTCACTAATCTTAAAACACCCTACATAGCCTTTCAGTTTGTAGTTGAGGTAGAATATAGCTGGGAGGTAGTTACCATGCAATACTCTACAAACGGTGGAGGTACTTGGAACAACTTAGGTTCTAATGCTGATGCTGATAACTGCGAAACTAAAAACTGGTATAACCTTGGCGGTTGGAGCGGTAACGCACGCAGTTACCCATGTGGTAGCTGGGGAAGCGGTTGCGGCGGCAGAGGATATTGCGGTGGATGGGCTGAGGCAAAACGCTGTCTTAATATGCTGGCAGGTCAGCCAAGCGTAATGTTCCGTTGGGCATTTACCTCAACAGGTTCGCAATGTACAGCTGAAGGTTTTGCACTGGATTCATTAGTTATAGGTGAAGCTCCTGCTCTTAATCCTTTAAGCGTTACTGCCCCTGATACTATTTGCCAAAACGCTCCAGCGTTTTTCAATACTTCATTATCAAGCTGCTACAAAAACCCGCGTTGGGATTTTGGTGACGGTTCACCTATTTTAAAAACAATGGTGGCTGCCCATGCTTTTAGGAGCGCGGGTACTTATAAAGTAACCTTTATGGTTGACGGCCTTTGCGGTAAGGTTGATACAGTGTTTAAGCAAATAACCATTTTGCCTGCACCTCCTACCACCATTACAGGTCTTTCTAATAAAATTTGTCAATCGGGCTCAGTGGTAACTCTTACGGGTACGCCCACAGGTGGTACTTTTTATGTTGACGGTACTCAGCAAAATACCATTGACCCTTCCACCTTCTCATTAGGTAGTCACTACGTAGTATATAAATATACCGATACAACCGTAGGCGGTTGCACGGCAACTGATACAGTTGATTTTACTATATATATGCCTACTGCCGCTATTGATAATTTAGGCGGACAGTATTGCCCCGCGGCACCATCCTTTAAACTAAAAGGAACTCCCGCCGGAGGTATATTTACCATTAACGGTGTGCCAGACTCGGTTTTTAATCCCGGTACTTTGGGATTAGGCACTCATACCGTTATCTATGCTTATACAGATTCAATCGGTTGTCCTGCAAGCGATACCAAAAAGAGTGATGTAAACAATACCTTGGTGGTTACCCTTGGCGGGATGAACAGTTTTTATTGCGCAGGCGAGCCTGAAGTAGTATTAACCGGAACACCTACAGGCGGTATTTTCTACGTAAACGGTGTTGCCGATACTAAATATGACCCTGCTGCTTTGGCTGCCCGTGCAGGTATAGATACCGTTGTATATTATTATAGTGACGGTGCATGTGCTAATGCCGATACAGCTACGGTTGATGTAATAAAAAACAACCCTAATATTACAGGGCTAAGCGCGGTGTATTGCTACGATGCTGCTACCGTAAGCCTTACTGCAAACCCTACAGGCGGTATATTTACTCTTGACGGTAACCCTGTATTTAGTATAAACCCCAAAACAATTGCAACGGGTGCGCACAGGTTGGTATATACCTACCAAGATCCTACGTACAGCTGTATTGATTCAGCAGTAGGTACTTTCACTATTGATAAGCCAACGGCCAATATCACAGGGCTAAATGCAAACTACTGTATTGATGCCGCGCAAGTAACGCTTACAGGAGCTCCTGCGGGTGGTAACTTTACATTAGATAATACAGCAGCTACACAGTTTACCCCTGCTACAGCAGGTTTGGGTAACCACAGGGTGATATACACCTATACTAATGCAAACAATTGCAGTACAAAAGACACTCAAGACTTTGTTGTGGTGGGTTTGCCAAACCCTCAAATTGTTGGTCTTACTAAAAACCTGTGCTTCAACAGCAATCCTATTTCTATTACAACCAACCCTACCGGCGGTGCAATAACCATTGATGGTTTGCCCGTATCAGGTAATACATTCGACCCATCCATTTATACAGCCGGAAAGCATCACGTAATTGAATACACTTTTGTTGATTTTGTGTACGGTTGCGTAAACAAAGTAAAAGACTCCGTATTTGTGGGTACACCTCCTCCCGTAGCCATTAACGGTCTTAACACTCAGTACTGTAGCTCAGATGATTTAATTCAGCTATCAGGTACGCCAATGGGCGGGCAGTTTACGGTAAACGGAACCAATACCAACTCATTCAATCCCAAAACATTGGGAGCAGGTTCGCACTCTGTTAAGTACAGCTATACGGATGCTAACGGATGCTACAATGAGATAGACCAACTGGTGGATGTTATTACCAATCCCGGAGATACAATTTTCCCCGGTCCGGTTATTAATATATGCAGGGGCGAAAAAGTTACCCTTAATGTAAGCGGTTCGCTACCCGGTATGTGGAGTACCAACGAAACTACGCCGACAATCACTGTACAACCTTCAACAAATGCCTCGTATTGGTTTAAAGTAACCGATTGCGCCAACTACGCTGATACCGTGCAAATATTGGTGAACAATAACCCCAATGCTGATTTTGACTTCACTCCCCAGCAAGGTTTTGTGCCCTTGGATATTATCGCCACCAACAAAACACTAAACATCAGCTCGTTTAAATGGATTGTTGAGGGCAAAGAATCTGTTGATAATCCCCTTAAACACACATTTGAAACCCCAGGCCAGTTTAAAGTTACCCTTATTGTGGTGAACGATAAAGGCTGTGTGGACACTATCGAAAAAATAGTAACCGTGTACGAAGGGATAACCATCCCTAATGTATTCTCACCCGAAGGGGACGGTGTTAACGACAATTTCGGAGCCATTACTAAGGGAACATTTACCCAATACAGCTTTAAGATTTTTGACCGTTGGGGCAAACTGATGTTTGAAGGCAGCCGACCTGAAGACCGTTGGAACGGTGATTTTAACGGAAACCCTGCTCCTGCTGGTACATACTTCTACTTGCTGGTGGCTGAAAACCTTAAGCAGTTTAAACTGGAAGGTACGGTAACACTGGTACGATAAGCAATAGGAATTACACAAGGAAGAATAAACGGAATAAATGAAAACGATAAACAAATTGCTCTGCCTGCTGGCAATGACCGTTTTTGTGACGGTGGCTGCAACTGCGCAGGATTCAAGAGCGTATGATTTTGCAACCGACAAAAAAGGGGATTTGCGAAAAGATGCCAATGGTAATGCCATTGACTTCTCTACAGTAACCTCTTTGATTACTGCCAATACTGCTAACCAAAACACACAGGTATATAACCTGCCTTTTAATGTGGTGCTTTTGGGCAAGGTGTATAAGCACTTCTTAATAGGTACATCAGGGTATTTGGTATTAGGTAATAATGATAATACCGCTGAACAGTTGTTGTTTCCTGCAACCAACGGAAACTCCTTTAAGTTGGGCAACAATAACTATCGTTTTCAAGGCGTGATAGCCCCTTTTTGGGACATTCAAACCGCTGCTTCACTTAAATATACGGTTACGGGTACAGCGCCCAACCGTGCTTTAGTAGTGGAGTGGGTTACATACATACCCTCAGCAGCAACACCCGTTGCAGGTAGCGAAAGCAATTACCAAGTACGCATTTACGAAAACGGCGGTGTGATTGAGTATGTATATGGTAAGATGGTTATCCCATCTACCAATACCGCAACTCCGGTTACTGCTACTATTGGTATTGCCCGCAACAGCGCATTAGCAGATTACAACTTTTTAGTAGTAACTGATTTGGACAGTTTTGATACTGCCCGTACCCTTACTGCCTATACAACTTCGTTAGATAACTTGTACAACAAAGCCGATTCAGGTGTTATTGCTCCGCTTACGTATGATAACGACAGCAATGCTCGCAGGTTTGTTTTTACGCCTGATGTGATTTACGGTCCATCAAACATGACATCAATAAATGTTACTTACGACCAAGCTGTTTTGTATTGGGACGATAACAGTAACAACGAGGTGAGGTTTGAAATTGAGAAGAAAGACAAGTACGGTAACTTTAACTACTTTGACAGTACTACCCAGAACATCAACTTTTATTTGGCCGAAGGTTTCTATCCCGGCGAAGAACACGTTTTCAGGGTAAGGACTTATAATCAAGGTCAATATTCGGCATATAGCAACATCTGCACGGTATCAATACCTCCTGCGCAATTAATAGAGGCCGTAGCCGGCGGTGCATGGTCAAACCCTGCAACTTGGTCAACCAATTCGGTTCCCAGCCGCTACGATAGCGTTGTAGTAAGCAAAGGCTACGAGGTAATACTTGACGATGCAGCAGCCAATGCGTATCATTTAGTAATTGATAGCGGTGCGCTGGTATATGAAAACACAAGTGCCACCCGCAAACTAAACGTACACGGCAATATTTGGGTGAGCGAAGACGGTAAAATTTCCGTTCATTCGGTACCTACCAATACTAATACATCAATGGTATTGGCCGTTCGCGGTGATATTTATAATAATGGTGTTATAGACCTTTATAAGAAGAACGGTACCAAAGAAGAGGGGGTGATCCTTACTTTTTTTGGTCGCAAAGTTTCTTCATTTATTACCAACGCCACTGCAACAACAAACATCAGTTCACTTTCGGTTGAAAGAACAAACATTGCTGACTCGGTATATTTTTCACCTGCTACAGCCACTGTTCGCGGATACAATACTGACTTGCTATCAAACGGAGGTTTTGTGGAAACTAACAATTGGGTAGGTACGCTTGTAATAGGCGGTAACTATAAACTTGAAAACCGTTTGTTTACAGCATTTAACCCTGTAATTGGTGATAATGCAGGGGTTGTTTTTGCAAACGACAGTCTTACGGTTGTTGGGCAAAACAGCAACATTGCTTTTAACGGCACTTTTAAAGTGCAAAAGGGCTCTTTATCCTTCGGGACTACTAACAACAACTATTTCAGCGGTTCTTTTGATTTGATTATTGAAGGCGGTTCAATGAACCTTGCCGGAAGGTTGTACAGCCCCAGTGCTACATCGTTTATTCAAACGGGGGGTAAGCTGCGCTTAGCCGTAGTTGGTAACAATACTAACGAGCCTACAATGGGTTTAACAACGGCTGTTATTAAAATGCTGGGCGGTGAAATTGTTTTGGTAAACCCCGGTATTGTAACGAGCCGTTTAGACTATTACGTACAAGGTACAGGTGCTTCTGAATACACAGGTACATGGGTAAAACTAACCGATTCCACCACTACAGCAACTGCTGCAAATCCTGAGTTTTTAGTACGCGGTGTATTCCCTAATCTATTAACCGACAGCTCTGCTACTTCAACCAAAACAGTAAAAGTAAGGTTAACTGCGTTTGCCAACGTTATGGGTGATTTTATCCATACGGCAAATGATACTTTTAACCTTAATGCTTACTTATACTTAGCCGATTCGGTTATTAACAACGGTTACATCTATTCGGGTAACGTATCAGGCGCGATGGTGTTTAATGGTAAAAACCAAACACTTACCGGTACAGGATACTCTAATTTGGCAAGGCTTGATGTTTTGCAGACAGATACTGCATCAACCCTTGTTATTCCTGCTCCTAATATGATTCGCACAATTCTGCTGAATCTTACAACGGGTAACGTTATCAATGCCAAAAACCTGCGTTTGGGCGATAGTCTTAACGCAATAAATATTGAAATAAGCAGGGTTAGCGGTAGCTATTTTTATGGCGGAACATTAGATACTTTTCCTGAATTGTGGAGGGGTAATGCTGCCTATAACATTAGCTATATCAACCTTGGTAAAGCGTATAAAACAGGTTTCGAAATTCCTGCCGACAGGAACATTACTAACCTTACTATCAACTCTGATTCGGCCGTTGCAATCACCAACGGCTCAATAAACGTTGCGCAAGTACTAACACTTACCAAAGGTGTGTTTGTAGTTGATGCTCCTAATAAAATACGCATAGCCAATCCTGCCGCCGCTGCAATTGTGGGTGGTAGTGCTACAACGTATATACGCGGTGCTGTAGCAAGGCGTTTGGATAAAAAACTAACTGCCGGTGCTTATACATTCCCTGTTGGAAACCAAGCGTATAGCCCGCTTTCATTAAATACACTGGTTACCGATAGCAGTTTTTCAGAGATAACAGCCAGTTTCCGCAAAGAGCCTTTGGCTTTTAGCATAGGAAAAGGGATAACTACTGTTGATACTGCTTTTGGACATTGGGTAGTGGTTGCTGACAGCAACGCTAAAGGCATCAGCTCGTTTGGCGTTAATGTAAACTACAAAATTACTGACGGCTTTGTTCGTGTGGCAAGTGGTAAAACCAACTCACTAGCCGCCGCGCCTGCTTTTGATTCGGCAGGAACAAGAGTTAGTCCTGTTAGCGTGGTGCTTGCGGCCTCAAAAATGGGCTTTGATACTTCGGCTAATACCGTGTTGTTTATTGCTCCGGCAGATTATTCAGGCGATACTATTTACAACAATATATATAGGGTAGGTAGGGGATATGATTTTGAAAACCTTACTGCTGTTTCAAAAAAACTGGCTTCAAGCTACATAGCCGGTAACCCTAAGTTTCTTATTACCTCAACTTACGACGACGTAAACGAAGAATATCCTGTCTTTTTCAGCCAAATGCGTTATGCAGGCAATGGCGGTAAAGTATTAATCCGCTTGGACTCTAACGCTTTTGGGATTGTTACCGGTAGCAAAACAAAAACTACAAATGCTTCGTACGGTATGATTGCCATGTATGGTGCAGATAGTATTGAGTTTGACGGCGCCGGATATGATATTTTAGGCAACCCGACCAATACCCGCGAGTGGACTTTCAGAACAGAAACCAATGCCGCCAATGCTTCGGTGTTTATGTTGCAGCAAGATGCGCACAACAACATTTTTAACAACCTTACTATAGTAGCCAATGCCTCAGGTACCCAAGGCGGTATCTTTATTAGCAACACCTTTACCGGTGGTGAGGGTAATGATGGTACTATTATAAAAAACAACTCGTTTGTCATCGGAGCCGACAGAGTTTCCTCGTACGGTATAGTTTCAGTGGGTCTTTCCGCTACTGCTACTAACGACAATATTCAGATACTAAACAACGAATTTTCAAACTTCACCGTTGCGCATATTGCAGCTTCAACGTATTCAGGGCCAAACTGGAAAATATCGGGCAACCACTTCTTTCAAAACGATACACGCGCTCTAACCAGTGCGGTACGTGCAATTGATGTGGTAGCTAACGCTACTGCGCACGGGTATGAAATTTCATACAATTACATTGGCGGTACACAAAAATTTGCAAGCGGTGCTATGTGGTCATACGGAGGTACTGCTGCACTTTCGCTGATGAACATAACCGTTGGCAACAATACCCCCACAATTATTAAGGGTAACGTAATCAGGTTATATACACAATCACAAACATCTTCATTCATTGTTAGGGTGATAAGCCTTAACGCTGGTAAGTTCATCTTCTCAGGTAATAAAATAGGTGGTAACTTATCTAACTACAACGATGCACTTGTTCTAAACAACGGCAATGCGTTGTCAATTCTTTACCTTCCTTCAAGTGTTACTGCGAGTGCAGAAATTACTGATAACGAGTTTTCATACATCCGTCATTCGGGGGTTGTCAGCACTGCAAAAGCCTTTAGGGTAATTGATTATCAGGCAGCCGCCCCTGCGTATATAGCCCGTAACGTGTTGCACGATATACAAGGCTTTAGTAGCCGTATTACCGGTGCGCAAGATGCTGCATTTATGGGTGTTTATTTGGCTAACAACTTTAGTAATAACATTATTGAAAACAACGAGATGTACTCGTTGTTGAATAACAGCTCAACCGCTACCGGATTTATTACCTGTATAGGTACTAACGGCGGTAACGGTGATATACGCAACAACAAACTATACAAAGTAAGCCACCAAACTACCTCGGCAAGTGCAGGAACCTTAATGGGTATTCACGTTAACGCGGGTACTTGGAATGTTTACAAAAACCAAATTTTGTTTGCCAACGAGGCATTTGCAAACATGCCCGTGTCGTTGCAAGGTATTCGCTACTATTCAACTGCAGCCGTTGCCGGTAAAGTACATAACAATACAATTGTATTGGGCGGACAAACACGCAGCACCAACTCATACGGATTGGTACACGGTAGCACTTCTGCAAGGGTTGAGATGTATAACAACATCGTTATCAATAAAAATAACATGACCGGCGGTGCTACTTTCAGGGCCGTTGGTATTCATGCCGCTCCAAGTTCTGTTTTCTCCAGCGATTTCAACGTGGTGTACACTCCGATTGAAAGCAATGCATTCTACAATGTGAGCAATGCAACTGCTTATACCCCCCAAAGTTGGAATGCACTAACCGGACTTGAGAAAAATACAATCTTTAATACCATACCTGTATTTAGGGATACGTTGGTGGCCAACTTGTTGCTAACCCTTGATACCATTAACTGGAAATTAAATGCTGCGGGCAGAGCCACTACGTTTGGAAAAGATTACGAAGGCGAAACCCGCCACAACAACCAACCCGATATTGGTGCCGACGAGTTTGGAGCACCCATGTTTGCCACACCGGTTTTTGTAGGTGGTAACGATACTTTGTGTGCAGGCAATACCCGCACACTTATTGCCCAAAACCCCAATGCAGGTGGTAAAATATACTGGTTTAATAAACCCTACGGCGGTGATACGATACACATAGGTGATACATTAGTTACTGATACTATCACAGTCAACAGTGCATTTTACGCGCAGGTTTCAGACAGTCTTGTACGCAGTTACCGTGTTGAGGTGCCGGTAAATGTAATACCCGTTGCTACACCTTGGATTGCAAACCTTCCTGTTGATTCAGTATGTAACGGTACATCTTGGACATTGATTGCTGATTCAACCTCAGGTGCTGTAATTAGCTGGTACGATAGCCTGAACGCGGTGACACCGTTTCATATAGGCCGTTCTTATACTACACCTGTTTTAACAAGTGATACCATCTATTATATCAGTACAGTTAGCAACGGTTGTGTTTCTGCCAAAGTGCCTTTTGAAGTGTTGGTAAGCGACACCATTGTAGGTGTACCTGCGATAAGCAGCCAAACAGTTTGCGAAGGCAGCAATGTTACGTGGACTACTAACGGCCCCGATATTATCCGTTGGTATAACAGTGAAACTGAAACCCTGCCAATGGTTGAGGATACCATTTTTGATGCAGGTAACTTATACAACGATACCACCTATTGGTACGAAGTATTTAACGGCCGTTGTTTAGGCAACCGTAATACCGTTAGCGTTACTGTAAACCCAATTCCAGCCGCTCCGTTTATTGACAGTCAGTTTGTGGTGTGCTATAACGGCAGCATTAATCTTGCTCCTGTTGTTAGCGGTACAGCTACTTGGTACGCTGATGCAGTTTCTACAACTCCCCTAAACACAGGCGCATTAATCTTTAATACTCTGGTTGCCGATACTACTTTGTTTGTTGATAATTCACAAGCAGGCTGCACCAGCGCAAGGGTTAAAACTACTATAAAAGTTCAAACCCCGGCTTCGGTAAACTTTGTAAGTGCTGCAAGCCCGATTTGCTTTAATACCAACTCGCAAATTGTGTTGAGCAAAAACGGAAACGGTACTATTAAGTGGTTCGACCAATACAATGCAACTACAACCATAGCTACCGGTGATACATTAAACACAGCTACACTTGCTGCTGATAAAACCTATTACTATGAGCTGTTTGACGGATTGTGTACAACCGTTCGTGATTCAGTTCAAATAGCGGTAATACCTTTTGCAATCAAGCCTGTAATTACTCCCGTTGATTCTGTTTGCTACGGTTTGTCGGATACACTTGTGGCTGCTGCTGCCGGTGCTGTAATTAACTGGTACGAGAATAAAACATCAGCCCCTGTATATTCAGGTAACGACTTTGTATTACCCGCAGTTACAGGTAATAAAAAATACTTTGCCAAGGCAGTATATGCAGGTTGCGAAAGCGACTTTGAAACAGTGAACGTAAACGTTCGTGCATTGCCTCAACCCCCATTGGTTGATTCTGTTCAACCTGTTTGTAGAGGAAACGCAGCCATACTAAAAGCAGTAACACCTGCAACGGCTGAGTGGTTTAACTCTCTGTTTGCAACTACTCCTTCATCTATAGGAAATACTTACACTACTGCTAACCTGAATGTAAACACTACATTTTATGTGCAATCGTACGATGGTTATTGCCGCAGCGAAAAACGCCCTGTTGCAGTAACACTTCGTAATGCACCTGCCGCACCTGTAATTAAAACAGTCAATCCTTTCTGTTGGGGAGATAACGTAACCATTGAAGCAGGTTCAAACAGCATCGTACGTTGGTACAAAGATGCTGCCGATACTGTGCCTTTTGTTGCTGATAGTACCTTGTTTGTAGGTAAGCTGTTTAAAGATACAACCTATTACATAGAAAGCTACGACGGTTTCTGCACCAGCAGTAAAGTAACTTATAACGTAGGCGTAATCCGATACATGGATGGCTTCTCCGTTTCAATTCCCGATTCGGCAAACATTAAAACCCAAGTTACTCTTAGTGCTACCGGTAATTTTGATAACCTGTACGGCTGGAACTTCGGTTCAGGTGCAAGCTTATCAAGTGCTACGGGAACAGGTCCCCACAATCTTGAGTGGAGCACTAAAGGATTGAAAAATGTACGCTTAACCATCACCAAAAAGGTAGGTGCAGTTACCTGCGATACGGTAATCACCAAAACGGTAAAAGTATATAACCTTAGCGAATTGCTATCAACCCAAACAGTTGATAACGCTTCATTGCTAAGTGTTTATCCAAATCCGGCATCATCTGTACTAAATATCATTGCTACAGAAGGAACAACCATTGCACATATCACACTTGCCGATGTAACAGGCAAAACAGTTTACACAGAAACTGTTGATGCTTCTTATAAAACAGTTGATGTGAAGGGCTTTGCCAAAGGAGTGTATTTGTTACAAATCAGATTAAACAATAGCCAAACGGTAATGCAAAAAGTAATTATCGATTAATCCGGTTGAAAGTTTTTAAGAAATGAAAACAAAAGGAATATATAAAATAACCGCCGCTGTAGCCTTACTGTTTATCAGTATAGTGGCAGTGGCGCAACCAAGCGGGGTGTCTCTTCCGTCATCATCCCCCTATAGCGAAAACTTTAATACTGCTCCCGGTGCTTCGGGAACTGGATACCCTTCAGGTTGGGGTGCAAACAACAACGGTGCTTGGGATCCAACCATGGGCGTGGGTACTTCAGGCAGCACCACCGGTGATAACTATAATTATGGTTCAAACATTGGGTTGTTGGGTAGCGGAAGTAACTACGACCCTTCGTACATTATACTGGTAATTTCTAATACAACCGGAAAAAACGGATTGAAAATCAGTTATGATGTGCTTAAAATCCGTGAGCAAACCCGTTTGTGTACCTTCAATCTTGAAGTAAGTACCACATCGGCAACCTCGGGTTTTAGTGCCATTAGTGCAGGAGCTTATAACTCGGGCAGTATTGCACAAGGTACCACCACCAATTTTGCGAACATTGATATATCAGCCCTAGACAATAAATCGGGTCCTGTATATATACGTTGGTACTATGCTTCTTCGGGAAGCGGTTCGCGCGACGGGGTTGCTTTAGATAACGTGTCAATTAGCTGGAATGCAGGTATTGATGTTAATACACCTGCTGTAACCAATATAGGTGAGTCTACTGCCGACTTTTCAGCCAACTTAGCTTCAAACGGCGGTACAACTATTTTAGAGCGTGGATTTGTATGGTCTACCACTACCAACCCTTTAGTGGGTGGCGGCGGTGTTACCAAAGTTACTGCTTCAGGTACCTCAACCGGAACATTTACATCTTCAATTACAGGTTTGCCTGCCGGTACGCGTGTATATTTTAAAGGGTTTGCCCGTAACTCAACTGGCTCATTTTATACTTCTGAGGTGAGTTTCATTACCCAATCAGCAGAACCTACGGCTTACCCCGGTTCATTTACAGCCACGGCCATCTCAAAAAACAGCATAAAGCTTGATTGGACACAGGTTGCCGGAGCTAACGGATATTTGATTATCCAACGCAAGGGTGTGGCTCCAACCGGAACACCTACTGATAAGACTGCATATACGCTAAATCAGGTGTTAGGTGACGGAACTATTGTAGGGTTTGTAACATCAGGAGCTACGGTAACAACTACAATAACCGGCTTGATACAAGGAACAAGGTATTACTATACACTGTTTCCTTTTGGATATAATGGTACCAATACCGAAACATACAATTACCGAACAGTGCCCACTATACCGTTGGCTAACGACAGTACTTGGGGATTCCCGCCATCGTTTAAATCAACTATAGAAGGTGTTTCAGGTTCTGAAGCTGTAGGTCTTTCATCTCTGATAAATGATAATATCACTACTGCTGCCAACGGTACACAAGTTTGGAAACTACAAGTAAAAGACGGTGGTGCCACCCTGAACGATGCCGATGATTTGCCTACCATTGTTACCCGTATTACACTTAACAAAGCAGCAAAAAATACAGTTTCAAGCTGGTTGAATACGTTACAATCAGTAGGATTGGTAGATGATAGCACGGGTGCTGTGATTGCTAACGGTACTATTACCGCAAACACAATCACCTTTAACGGACTTACCGTAACAGCCGCCGATAATAACTACCGACCACTTTCGGTTAGGTTGAGTTTGAAAGCCATTGCCCACAGAGACAGGGATACTTTTCATTTTTATGTTGACTCTATAGGTACGCTCACCAAATCGGTGTTAGAAAGCTCACAAACCCAAAACTTCATTTCTTACTCTGATTCAAGTAAAAACACCATTGATGTAGTGGCTACTAAGTTGCGTTTCATCACTCAGCCCCAAACAACGGTTGAAGCCGGTGCTTTTTTAACTAATACCATACAGGTTGAAGCGGTTGATGCATTTAATACCCGCGATATTGATTTTAACGGGAACATTAGCCTAACCGCAACCGACGGAAACCTGATAGCAACCTCACGTAGCATTACTGCCGTGAAGGGGTTGGCAATATTTGATACTGTGCGCTTTAACAGGATTTCAGCCAACGATACCCTGGTTGCTACAGCAGGTGCGTTAACGCTTGCAAAGAGCAACAGGTTTGTGGTTGAAGCTTCTAAAGGTTCTGATATTATTGCCGATGGAGGCTTTGTTTACCCGCAAAATATTATTCATACTGATTATAACGATACCGATGCGGTATCGCTTACCAATTCATTAGAAGTAATGTCTTTACTACTTCGCGATGGTGGTAATAATGATGATAACGACTTCGAATCTACTATTCTAAAAGGGTTAACATTTAATGTTAGCAAATCATACCTTATACGCAAAGCCGCCTTATTTGTAGGCAGTACAAAAGTTGCTGAGGTGGATAGCGTTGTAACAGTTGGTGCTAACAAGCAGCTTGTGTTTACAGGTTTTGCAATGACTGCCCCTGATAATGATTCGCTTCGTTTTTCTTTACGTGTAACCTTTAAAGATTCAGCAATTGATGGTGATAACTTTGGTTTTGCCGTAGTTATTGCAACTGCTGATGCAGCAGCAAGCCAATTTACTGCTACTAATGCAGGTGGAGCGGCCAGCTTAACCGGCGGTGCTAATAACAAGATAGATGTTATTGGTCGTATGGTTAGGTTTGTACAACAACCTACCGACGTATCAGAAGGTAGTGCTCAATTACCCCCACCTTCGGTAGTTGCGACTGATAGTTTAGGTAACTACGATTTAGCGGCTCATAATTATACGCTGAAAGTATTGGGCGGCTCAATATTCGATTTTCGCGCCATTATATCAGCCAATTCAAGCAGTAATGGTGTGGCTACTTTTAGCCGCTTGATTTACGGTGTACCCGCTACAGGAGTTAAAATTTCTGTAAAAACTACAGGAATTGACAGTACCGTGAGCGATACGTTTGAGGTAATGAAGCCTACTTGGTTCCGTTCAGTAAAATCAGGAAACTGGTCTGATACTCTTGTTTGGGAATTCTCTAAAAATTACGGTGTAAACTGGCAGGCTGCCAACGAAACTCCTGATTACAGCAGGCACGGCCGCATAACTATTCGTGCTGCTCACACTGTTCAAATGGATGGTTTAACCGCAGATGCAAATACTGTTGATGAACTTATTGTAGAAAGCAATGCGGTATTGATAACCCCACAAGGTGCCTATAATAAATTGACAGTAGTTGACGGTTTGGCCACCGATGTGGTAGTGGAAGGTAAGTTGTTGCACAACAACCCTGTGGCCGGAAACGGTATCAGTATTGCTGCACCTGCAACAATGTTGGTTAAAAAAGGCGGTGCTGTTGAATTGGCTGCCTTTGGTGATGCCGCACATTGGGCTGGAAATACCAACATTACTTTTGAAGACAGTTCATTCTATATTCACAATACGCCAATTACCAATACCATTGGGGCGGTTACCATGTTCCCCAATGCAACTGCTACTGAGAAACCTGTTTTCAGGATTGCACAAAACTATACTTACCCCGGTTCATTTATAAACCCAATGGCAACCCTTGCCATCAATGGATTGTTAAACATTGATACTGCAAAAACACTTACTATAAACGGTGGTGGTGAGCGTTTACTGCGCAACGGTATTATAGGTGCGGGTAACCTTGTAATAGCCGATTCATCAAAAGTGCGCATTACTGCCGATGCTCAATTGAGCGGTAGCGGTAAAATAAGCGTTAACCATGCTAAAGCACTGTTCCAGATTGGAACGGCCAGCTATACCGAACTTAAAAACAACAAAGAACTTACTACAACTGCCGCTAATGGGATTTCAGTAAGCGGTACGCTGAACGGGTTTACCAACGGCTTTAGCGGTAATGCTACTGCCAAAACCGAAGCAGGGGCAACCGTAATTACTGCAAATACTCAAGGTTTGGGTGGTTTGTTCAATACTTCGGGGGCTAAAACCTATCACCCTGCTACTGATTACATATTCAACGGTACAGTTGCGCAAAACACTGGTAACACCATAGGTTTAACTGCACGTACAATAAAAGTAAACAATGCTTTCGGGTTGACTTTGGGTGATTCAGTAACTGTTACTGATACCCTGTATATCGGCCAAAGCAATGTTACTTCATCAACCAACGCGGTATTGACTATTGCCGTAAGCGGTGTGATTGACGGTTATTCAGCTACCAGCTTTATAAACGGACCATTGAATTTGTGGGTAGATAATGCAGCAGTGTACTATCCTGTGGGTAAAACCACTTATGGACCTGTAACCTATACATCAACAGGCACGCCTTCTTGGATTACCCTAGAGTACGTTAACAACAACCCCAATGCAAACGGGTTTGATACAGCTAAAAGAGGGGCAGGGCTTGCCGCAATAAAAGCTAACGAATACTGGAAAATCCACTCATCG
Source organism: Bacteroidota bacterium (assembly GCA_008933805.1). Lineage (NCBI taxonomy): Bacteria > Pseudomonadati > Bacteroidota > Bacteroidota bacterium. The sequence continues at coordinate 53,570 of WBUH01000010.1, read as the reverse complement.
GCCAAAACAACAGGAAACATTGAATTACCTTATACTTCAAACTCAGCAATAACCGGTGTTGATATTCTTAACATCCGCGTAGTAAGCTGGAACGGAACCCGTTGGGTAAGCGAAGGTCCTGTGGCACGCACTGCAACTTCTACCCGTGTGGTTGCCGATGGATTAACCAATTATACAGTATTTACAGTAGGTGTTGATTCAACGTGTGCTATCCCTGCGGTTCCTGTCTTTGCTGCCAACAATGTTTGCGGTGCAGGCAATGTGGTAACACTTGCCGCCAGCGGAAACGGAGTTGTACGTTGGTTTATCAATGCCAACGACGTTCAGCCGTTTGCACAAGGTACATCCGTAAATGTTGGCACATTGTTTACCGACAGTGTTTTTTATGCTGAAGTGAAAAACATTGGTTGCTATAGCAATCGTGTTGCTTATTCAGTCACTATTAACACCCCTCCCGCGGCCCCTTCGTTAAGCGGCACAACACAATTGTGTAACGCAACGGCAACCGTACTAAATGCTGATACATTAGGTACTAACAACTGGTATGCCGATGTAAATGCTACGCTGCCAATATTTACCGGCGATGCGTTTGCAACCGGAAACCTAACTAACGATACTTCTTTCTACGTAGAAAAAATACAAAATGGCTGCGCAAGCACTACCCGTACAAGGATAGATGTGAGCGTGAAGCCCGGAATACTTTCACCCGTTAGCAATGGTGCGGAAGTTTGTTCAGGTGCAAAAGCAGTAGTAAATGCTGCTGCAAACTATACAATCCGTTGGTATGAGAATACAACTGCAAGCACCCCGTTTTATAGCGGAACACGTTATACAACCGGTGTTTTAACCGCAGATTCTACTTTTTATGTAGAAGCTTTTGACGGTGCTTGCGCCAGCCCGCGCATACCCGTATTAGCTAAAGTACTTGCTTTACCTGCCGCTCCTGCAATTACTCCCGGTGCGGTTTGCGTAGGTAATACAGCACAGATTGCGGCTAACGGCCCCGGTACGGTGTATTGGTACAACGATACCACATCGGCAGCTATCAGCAGCGGAAACAGTTTTACTACCGCTCCGCTTACAGCTACCCGCACTTATTATGCAGCCATATTTGACGGTAAGTGTTTCAGTCCAAAAGTGGCCGCACTTGCTGAGGCGTTTGCAATACCCGGCAGTGCTACCATAAATGCACCCGCCAATGCGCCAACAAATCAAACAGTAGCAATACAAACTACAGCCGTTGCCCAAAATTATGTGTGGGATTTCGGTACGGATGCTACTCCTCAAACAGCTACAGGTGCAGGCCCTCACAATGTAAAATGGTCAACCCAAGGTTCTAAAACAGTGAAGTTGAAACTGTGGAACGGAAACAGTGCCGTAGCCTGCTCTACCGAGGTGCAAAACTTTGTACAAGTAGGTGCAGGGGTTGGCGTGCAAGAGATTGCAGGTGCAAGCATAGCTGTATATCCTAACCCTGCTTCATCAGCTTTGACCCTTGATGTGGTGTTTGAAGCTGCACAATCGGGCAGTGTGTTGATTACAGATGCTACCGGAAAAACAGTTTATCAAACTGCTTTTGAAAATGTATCAGGCATAAATAAACAATTGGATGTGACAGGCTTTGCTAAAGGCTTGTATATGCTGAAGGTGGCTACCGAAAACGGAGTTTCGGTACATAAAGTAATAGTTCAATAAGTAGTAACAACGGATTAAAAATGAAAAATAAATTGTTTCAAAGTGCCTTTAACCTTTGTGTAGCTGCAATAGTATTGTTGCTGCCTGCATTGGTAAAAGCACAAAACGATGTAATGATTTCGTACGACTTCAATACAAGTTGTGCTGCACCTCCTGCGGGATGGTCTATCCAAAACGTTGACGGTGGTTGTACTTGGCGTTGCGGTGGTGGTATTTTGCAAAATAACCACTCATCGCAAAGTTGCAGCGGTGCAGCCGATGATTGGTTGATAACCCCCGAATTGAATTTTGATGAGTTCTTAAATGAGTATATCTCATTATCAATGGGCTCAAACTATAGCGGTGGTTCATTAAACGTTAGACTTTCAACCAACTATTCAGGTTCAGGAAGCCCCTATTCAGCCACTTGGTCAACTTTGGCCAGCTACACAGCCGGTTCTAATTATACCATAAATATTGGTAGCCAAACCGGAAAAGGATATATCGCTTTTCAATATACCTCTACAGGAAACGGTACAGGTCAAGCGGCTTTGTATGCTATCTACAGCATGTCGGTAAAGGGTACAAAAAGCATATACATTACCAATCCTACTGTTAAAAATATTGATACTGCCAAAGCCGATTTAGGTGCCGAGGTAGTATTGGCCGGCCCAGCAACTGTTCTTGAACGTGGCATTGTTTGGTCGTTAACCGCTAACCCGCTTAAAGGCGGTTCAGGTGTAACCCAAGTAAACGTATCGGGAACCGACGGTGTGTTTGATACCACAGTTACAGGTTTGCCTACAGGCACAAGGATTTATTACAAGGGGTTTGTTACTGATGCCAGCAAAACGGTTTACACTACCGAGACTTCTTTTTTTACCCTCTCAGCTGAACCTTCAGCCTATCCTTTAACATTTACGGCTACAACTCAATCTAAGAACAGCATTAAGTTAGATTGGACACAAGTGCCCGATGCTAAAGGCTACATAATTTTGCAACGTGCCCGTTTGGCTCCTACGGGAATTCCCAACGATGCTACTGCTTATACCAACGGACAATTTATTGGTGATGGGCAAGTAGTAGGGGTGTTTACAAGCAACGCCACTATCACTACTACCATTACAGGGTTGGTGCAAGGTACCCGTTACTATTACACATTATTTCCTTACAACTATAATCTTACCAATAACGAAACCCGCAATTACAAAACTGCGACTCCTGTGCCTACTGCTACGGATAGTACATGGGGATATCCACCGTCGTACAGTTCAGCTGTTGAGGGTGTTGCAGGCACGGGTGTGGTAACTATATCAAGTTTGATGAATGATGCCACGGTAAGCGATACTACCAAAGGTGTTTTGGCATGGAGAATACAATTGAAAGACGGGGGCTCAACCCTTAATGATATGGATGATTTGCCTACCCAGATTACCTCATTAGTGGTAAGACCCGGTGCAAAAAATACCGTTGCAAGCTGGTCTACCGCAATACAATCGGTAGGATTATTTGATGACAGCACAGGTGCTCTTATCAGGCAAGGTTTAATAGGTACTAACACGATTACTTTCAACTCGATAAATGTGGTTGCTCAAGACAACAACTACAGGCCAATGTCGGTAAGGTTATCGCTACGTAAAACCGTATTGACTGATAACAGCCGTTTCCATTTCAAAATAGATTCTGCCGATGTGGTTGTAAAAGGGGTGATAGAAAGTTCACAAACCTATAATTTCAGCACTCTTTCGGATACGCTTAAAAACAGCATTGAAGTACTTGCTACCAAGCTAAGTTTCTTAACCACCATGCCTACACCAATTGAGGCGGGTGCATTCATTACTCAGCAGCAGGTAGTAGCTTTAGATACTTTCGGTAGCCGTGATATTGATTATACCGGTGCTATTTCAGTTTCATCTATCGGTAATGCACTTATTGCTTCGCCACGCGTTGTAAATGCTGTGAGCGGTTTGGCTGCTTTTGATACCGTAAGGTTCTTTAAGGCTATGCCAACCGATACCCTTATAGCAATGGCTTCCGGCATGATAAATGGTAAAAGCAGCAGGTATGTGGTTGAAAACTCTAAACGCTCAGATATAGCTGTTGACGGTTCATTCATTTACCCGCAAAATATTCAGCACCTTACGTATAAAGATACCGGTGTTATTACTGCTACAAATTCACTAGAGGTATTCAGCCTTCGTTTACGTGATGGCGGCGGAAGCCCTGATAACGATTTTGAGCCTACTACACTTTCAGCACTTACCTTTAGCGTGGGCAACTCATACGCCATTGGAAAAGCTGCGTTGGTAGCCAACGGTGTCAAAATTGCCGAGGTAACCACAGTAGGTTCAATCATACAGTTTACCAATATAAACCTGGTTGCCAATGATAATGATTCGGTTCGTTTTTCATTGCACGTAACGTTTAAAGGTACAGTAACCGACGGACATCGTGTAACATTTACTATTACTTCGGCCACTGTAGGTGCTACTGGTTCATTGCTTGCGGCTACAAATGCTGGCGGTGCTACCAGCTCAACGCTGTATAACGATAACAAAATTGATATTACTGCCAGCCGTTTGGCGTTTGTGAAACAACCTGTAAACGTTGCGCGTGGTAGCATTATGTATCCTTTTGTAACTGTGCAAACCCTTGATGCGGAAGGTAATATAGATAATGCAGGACGTGGTATAACACTGGAAGCAAACGGTACGGCCTTTAATTTTTCTGCCCTGAATGCGGTGGGTGTGATACCTACCAAAGCGGTAGCAGAGTTTACCAAACTGATATTTGACGTACCCACCACGGGTGCTACACTTATTGCCCGCTCGGCAGGTTTAGACAGTGTCATCAGTAATCCTTTTAATGTGTTGTTGCCTGTGTGGTTCCGTTCAGTAAAATCAGGTAACTGGTCGGATATTTCGGTATGGGAACAAACCACCGACTTCGGTACTAATTGGGTTGCCGCTACGGATACTCCCAACTGCAGCGAACACGGTTTTGTAACCATCAGCAACGGCGATACCGTGAAAATGAACGGCATTTCGGCCGCTGCAAATACGGTGGATGAACTTACTATTGAAAAGGGTGCTGTATTGGTAACCCCATCGGTAGCGCCGTTCAAACTTGCTGTTAATGATGCTTTTGGTGATGATATAACTGTTGAAGGAACCTTGTTGCACAACAACGGCCAATCAATTGGCGGTATAGATATTGCTGCGCCTGCAAGCATTGCAGTGAAAAAGGGCGGTGTAATTGAGCTTGCCTCATTTGGTGATGCTGCCGATTGGGCAGGAAACACCAATATCAGGTTTGAAGACAGCGCATTATATGTACACAATACCACTATTGCAAACACCATCAGTCCTGCTGTGATGTTCCCTAATTCGGCTGCTAACGAAGTAGCCATTTTTAGGATAGCACAAAACAACACATTCCCCGGTTCAGCCATGAATGCAAACAGCCCGTTGGTAATAAACGGCTTGCTTGCAATAGATAACAATACAACATTAACCATTGGTGGTAACGGCGAGAGAGGTTTGCGTAACGGTATTACCGGCGCAGGAGACCTTGTTATAGTTAATTCTGCTAAAACTCGTATTACGGATGTGGCTCAACTGAGCGGTACAGGTTCGATACAGGTGAACAGTGCCGCAGCTATATTCCAAATAGCTGCTTCAAGTCAAACCGAATTGTTAAATAACAAAGCCATCACAACTACTGCTAATAATGGTATTCGTGTGGCCGGCCAATTAAACGGTTTCGCTAACGGTTTCACAGGCAATGCCGCTACTATTATTGAAAGTAACGCAACAATTATCACTGCACACTCGCAAGGTGTAAGTGGTTTGTTTGCCAATACAGGTGCTAAAACCATTCAGCCTGCCAATTATGTATTTAATGGTACTGCTGTGCAAAACAGCGGTAGCCTTAACGGCAACGTTGCCCGCACAGTAAAAGTGAGCAACAACAGTGGCTTGGTGTTGACCGATAACCTAACTATTGCCGATACATTATTTATTGGGGCAGGTAATATTACCACAAGCCCAAGCAACTTACTTACTATTAACGGCAATGGTGTGATTGATGGTTATTCAGCCGCAAGCTACATTAACGGCCCTGTGAAAGTTTGGGTGGATAGCGCTGAAACAGTGCAATTGCCCGTAGGTAAAGCAATTTATGCTCCTGTAAATTATACTGCTGATAATGCAAATACTTGGGTAACGCTGGAGTATGTAGGCAATACACCAAACAACAACGGTTTTGATACGGCTAAGCGTGGCGAAGGCCTAGCTGCGGTGAAAGCCAACGAATACTGGAAAATAAGCACTTCAAATACAGTTGAAGGTCGTGTTGAAGTGCCTTTCACAACAAACTCGGCCATTACAGGTGTTGATGCGTTGAACATTCGTGTAGTAAGCTGGAACGGCACCCGTTGGGTAAGTGAAGGCCCTGTGCGCAGGACTGCAAATACCAACGGTGTTCAATCCGACGTGTTGAATAACTATATCGTATTTACCATTGGTGTGGATTCTGCTTGTACCATTCCTGCTGCTCCTGCATTTACTACGTTAAACGTATGTAATGGCAATACCGCAAACCTTACTGCCACCGGAAACGGTTCTATCCGATGGTTTGCAGCTATGAACGATGAAAAGCCTTTTGCCATTGGCAATACCGTTAATGCGGGTGTAATTTTTATTGATACTGTGTTTTATGCTGAGGTGAAAAACATCGGTTGTATAAGCAACCGCGTGGCTTATCCGGTTAAAATAAATGCAATACCGGTTGCTCCTTTTGTAAGCGGTACTACCCAATTGTGCTACAACCAATCGGTGCAATTAGCAGCCGATACTAACGGAACACACAATTGGTATAACGATGTAAATGCAACCACCGCACTATTCACCGGCGATGTATTAACAAGCAGCTCGCTTACTAAAGACACTTCTTTCTATGTAGAAAAAGTAGTAATCGGTTGCCCAAGTACCCGCACCCGTGTTGATGTGGCTGTAAGAGCACAAATACAAAATCCTTTCAGCGTAGGTGCTGAGGTATGTGCAGGCACTCCTGCGGTTGTAAAAGCTACAGCTAACGAAGACATCCGTTGGTTTATCGACGGTACTACAACGATACCTTTCTTTACCGGTGAGCGATTTAATACCGCCAACCTGTTTGCTACCACTACATACTTCTTAGAAGCTTTTGAAGGAGCTTGCAAAAGCCAGCGTGTACCCGTTACCGTTGATGTGCTTGCCTTGCCTGCTGCCCCAACGCTTACCCAACCTGCCGTTTGCGAAGGTTCTTCGGCACAGGTAAATGCTACCGGCAGTGGTAAAGTATATTGGTTCAACGATAATACTGCCACCATATCAGCCGATAGCGGTGTAGTATTCACTACACCCGCACTTAACACCAGCCGTACTTACTATGCAAACGTGTTCGACGGTAAGTGCTACAGTCCTAAGGCTTCAGCGGTGGTAACAGTTTATACAATTCCTGTTAATGCTGCGTTTACAGCGGCATCGTATGTTGCGACCAATCAGCCCACTGTGATACAAACCGCTACAACCGCTCAGTATTACACCTGGGATTTTGGAACCGATGCAACACCTCAAACTGCATCAGGTGTTGGTCCTCACAATGTTAAATGGGCAAGCCAAGGTACCAAAACCATCACCATGAAGGTATGGAACGGTAATACTGCCGTGGCCTGCTCTACTGAGGTACAAAAAACCGTAGCCGTTGGCCCCGGTTTAGGTATCGAAAGTGTAAACGGTGCGCAGATAGTAGTGTATCCTAACCCTATTAGCCAAGGAGAACTGAATATCAGCTTGCCTGCTGAAGAGCAAGCGGTAATCAGTGTAACCGATGCAACAGGAAGATTGGTTTGGAAAGGTGAAACAAACGCCCGCGAAACTGCTGTAAATGTGAGCGGTTGGGCTGCCGGAATCTACTTTGTAAACATTAGCACCAATGGCTATAACCAAACGGTGAAAATTGATAAACAATAAAAAACAACAGTGAGGGAGATTTTGAGCGCGTAATGAAAATAGGAATTTTAAGATATATTGTTCTGATAAGCGGATTGCTTACCCTTGCAGCTACAAAGCTGCAAGGGCAGGTAACTGCTGCTTTTACTGCCGATGCTACATCGGGTTGTTCTCCAAAACTGATAAAATTTACCGATAACTCAACGGGTAATATCACATCTTGGCAATGGAGCTTTGGCAACAGTGCCACATCTACACTTCAAAACCCCGTTATTATCTATACATCACCCGGAACTTACACCGTGAGCCTTACGGTAAGTGGTCCCGGTGGTACAAACACACTTACAAAAACAGCTTACATTACTGTTTTTGATAATCCCAAAGCCGATTTTACGGTGAATACTGCCGTTGGATGCCAGCATTCTCAGTTTTCGCTAACCAATACATCCACTTTGAGTGGTAATGGAGCTGCAATTACCAATTACTTTTGGGATTTAGGAGATGGTAATACAAGTACCACAAAAGACCCTTCGCATGCCTATCATGTAGCAGGGGCAATGACTGTGAGCCTGCGCATTAAAGATGCCAACGGCTGCGAGTCATTCAAAGAAATTCAGAAAGCGATACAGGTAGACCCGACTCCTGTGGTGGCTTTCACGGCGGATAAACCCGCTTCGTGTATCACACCAGCACAAGTAAACTTTACCAACCAAACCACAGGCAGTAACCTTGCCTATAGCTGGGATTTGGGCAATAACACCACCTCTACAGCAACAGATCCTTCGGCAAGTTATACCGCCGCAGGCAATTATACAGTAAAGCTGGTGGCTGTTAATACTGTAACAGGGTGTAAAGACTCACTAACCAAAAGCAATTTTGTTACTGCCGGTAATAATGTGGTTGATTTTAGCCCTTCAACGGCGCAAGGGTGTAAAGATATTCCGCTAACGTTTACTATTACAGGCAGCGGCACTCCGCAAAGTGTGTTGTGGGATTTTGGTGATGGCAACGCGTCAAACAGTAGCCCCGCACAAAATACTTACACAAGCGCGGGAATGCGCACTGTGAAACTGATAGTAACTTTTGCAGGCGGCTGTGCCGACACAGTTAAAAAGCAACTAATGATTGATGATGTGCCCGTTACGGACTACACCATGAATCCCCGCCGGAACTGTAAAACTCCGTTTAACGTTACGTTTACTAACAATACAGCGGGTTACGGTTCGTTTTGGGAGTTTGGCGACGGCGATACTTCATCGCAACGCAATATTATTCATGCCTATACTTCACACGGCCCTTTTATAATCAAGTTTACCACCATTACTCCCGGTGGTTGCAGGGCTACGCAAACAGATACCATTGATTTTAAACCCGAAGTATTGGTAAAGCCTACTCCAAGGCAGGTATGTGCCGATTCGGCAACGGTGAAATTTGATTATACCACCGACCCCGCAGGGGCAACGGCTTTTTCGTGGGATTTTGCCGACGGTAATACATCAACACAGTCTAAACCTTCGCAATTCTTTAATCAGGGAGAGTACATCGTGAAGCTTACGGTTACCTATCCCGATGGTTGCAAAGCTACAGGGCAGGACACGGTAAGTATTTTTACCAAACCCATTCCTGATTTTAAGGCTGATAAGCAGGACGAGTGCGTGAAGAAGCGCATCACCTTTACCAATAAATCGCAAAACTATACCAAGTTTGAGTGGGATTTTGGTGACGGTATTAAAGATACATTGCAGGTAAACCCTCAACATCTGTACAGCAATTGGGCTAAAATTCTTGAATTGCCCGATTCGTTTGATATTAAACTTACCCTGTGGAACGGCACTTGCCAAAAAGACACCACCATTACCCAATACATCAACATCGACCCGCCGTTGGCGTGGATACAAACCGACAATATGGAAGGGCTGTATTGTGATACACCTGCTCAAGTTCGGTTTTTTGATGTTTCGCGCTACAAAAACCCTCGTGATACCGTGGTTAGGGTGTGGTTTTTTAACGACCCCAAAGCTTTTAAAATCAGTAACCAGCAGTGTACCACCGATACCAAAAACGGGTTGAACGTGGGTAAAAATTGTAACTACTCGGTAGATTCATTACCTACACATACCTACACGGCAATCGGTGATTACCCTGTGAAGTTGTGGTTGTTTAGTGTACGTACGGGTTGCAGAGACTCAATGATTTACGATGTGCGGGTGCGGCCAAAATTCAGAGCAAACTTTAAACTCTCTGATACTACAGGATGTGCCCCTCTTACCGTAAACTTTGACGATACCACCACCCGCAGCCGCAAATGGTTTTGGGATTTTGGCGACCCTGCCCTTGACGGCGACACGGCCATCATTCAAAAACCTTCTTATAAATACACCATTCCGGCGGTGTACGATGCTAAACTGACCGCTACCGATAAAGACGGTTGTACAGCTTCGGCAACGCGGAAAATATACGTGAAAGGGCCTCGGGCTAATTTTAAAACCGTAGGTAGGATATGTCCTCCCGATTCGGTGGCGTTTTTTGATATTTCCACCAAAACCGATAGTCTTTCAAAGTGGACGTGGAAATTTGGTGATAAAGGCAAAGCTCCCGCTGATACCAGCAATCTTCGTCACCCAAAATACAAATTTTCAGCATTGGGTACTTACTTAGTAACTCTTACCGTGTCAGACAAAATAGGTTGTTCGCACAGCCTTACCCGTGTTATTGAGTACGCCCCTCCTAAACCGGTATTTATGGTAGTTCCCGATGTGTTGTGTGCGGGCACTACGGCAAGTTTTCAAAACTATACCGTTGGCGGGTTGAACAACCGTTATCACTGGCGTTTTGGCGACGGAGATACCTCTAATGTTATCAATCCTTCGCACGTGTACAACGATACTGGTAAATACGATGTGTTTTTGCGAGTGAGGAGGAACGACGGCTGTGAGGATTCTATCACAGTTAAAAAAGCAATCAATGTGGTAAAACCACAGGTTGATTTCTCCGTAAATCAAAGCAAGGGACTTTGTCCTCCGTTTGCCGTGGTGTTTACCATCAGCCAAACCGACGATGTAAATGAATACTATTGGGATTTTGGCGATAGTAGTTACTCAGCAGTAAAAAATCCGACACATACCTATAACAAGCCCGGTAAATACACTGTATCGGTGCGGGTGAAGAGTATAGGCGGTTGCTACGACAGCATTATTAAACAAGATTTTATTACTGTAGGCGGACCTACCGGGACATTTAGTTTTACACCAAATGATGGTTGCAAGCCTTTGAAGGTTAATTTGAAAGCCAACGGTAGCACCGATGCGGTACTATACACTTGGGATTACGGCGACGGACAATTGGATTACCTGAATACAGACACTGCCACGCACGTGTATAAAGTGAACGGTATTTTCAGACCCAAGCTGATATTGACCGATAGCAATAATTGCTCGCTTACCTATTTTACCGATGATTCCATTACTATTATCAACGGTGCCGCAGTAGTCTTTACCACCAGTAACCTTACAATTTGTGCCGGCGGAACGGTAACCTTTACTGATAACAGCTCGCCCGCAGGGGCTATTACCCAACGCAACTGGCATATAAACGATACTCTTAAAGGTTCGGGTGGTAACTTCCAACGTCAATTTGTTGATACGGGTAAATTCAATGTAAAACTGGTTGTAAACGATACTTTGGGTTGCCAAACAGACAGTAGTGTAGTGGTGGCGGTGAAAGCACAGCCTGTTATTACCATCAGCCCTGATACATCCATTTGTTTTGGTAACAGCACGCAGTTAAATGTAAGCGGTGGTGAAAGCTACAAATGGTCGCCATCCGGCAGCCTTAATAACGATACCTTGGCATCACCCACTGCACAGCCCATCAACACTACTATGTATAGTGTAGTGGCAAAAGCAGGTGCAGGATGCCCAGATGTAACTAAAAATGTTACGGTTACGATACTGCCTTTGCCTTCTGTTGATGCGGGAGTGAAGAAAACCATTTGCGAGGGAGATACTACTGCACTAACCGCCACGGGAGCTATTAACTACACTTGGGAATATTCGCCCTTTTTAAGCGATACCTCGTCGGCTTCAACACTCGCTTATCCGCCTGCTACAGCATACTTTAAGGTGTACGGTACAGATGCAAACGGCTGCACTTTTTACGATAGTGTGCAAGTAGAATCAGTAATTGCGCCCGACCCACAGATTGCAGGCCCTGCAAAGGTTTGTTTCGGTTCGCAAACTACGTTAACCGCTAACGGCGGAGATGCTTTTTTATGGAACACAGGTGCAACTACCGCAAGCATTAATGTGGTAATGACTAAAAACGAATCGTTTTGGGTGAAATCTACTTTGTTGGGTTGCCCGGGTGGGGAAGATACTATTGATGTTGAGGTAGATAACTCAGTGTTTGATGCTGATTTTACGCTGCAAAAAGATACTTTTTATGCAGGTGAACTTATCGGCATTACCAATAATAGTTTCGGTGCTGTAAAATATTCTTGGAACACCGACGGACGCACTTATACCGATTCGTTACCCAAAATTACATACCGTAACGAGGGAGAGTACCAACTACGCCTCACAGCACAATCAGCTACCGGTTGTCTAGACAGCACTGCCCGCACAGTAATTGTAGTGCCCGATTTCATCTATTTCCCCACGGCATTTACTCCAAGTGGTGATTTCTTGAACGATTGGTACAAATACTTTGCTCCTTATGAGCTGGCTGAAGTACACTTTATGATTTACGACCGCTGGGGCGAGTTGGTGTTTGAAGCCAAAGACCAAAACACCTTATGGGACGGTAGTTTCAAAGGCAAACCCTTGCCTGACGGCGTGTATGTATATATGTTTTTTGCCCACAAGCCATCAGGCCAGATTGTTACTGCCAGAGGCAACATTACACTGATTAGATAAAAACGGTTATGAAAAATATAAGACTAATTACAAAACCTTTATTGGTTTTTGCGCTGAGCGCGGCTGTTATGGCCGGCTGTAGCAGAAAAGCCACCATTACTGATGCTAACAAAGCCTTTGAAAGCCGCGAGTACTTTCTTAGCTCATCCATGTATAAGCAGGCGTATGCTGGTTTGACAGATAAAGAGCTGAAAGCCGAAGCTGCTTTTGGTGCTGCCGAGAGTTTTCGTAAGATAAACGACTACAAAAATGCCGAATATTGGTATAACCAAACCTTGAAAAACGACCCCGATAATAAAGAGGCGCTTTGGTTTGTGGCGATGGAAATGAAGAATGCCGAGCGTTACGAAGAAGCCAAAGCCAAATTTGAGGAGTACAAAGCAAAAGGAGGTATTGGCGACCAAGCCGACCACGAGATTGAGGGCTGTGTAAAAGGCATGGAATGGAAAAAGGAGCAAACCCGCTACGTAGTTGAAAACATGAAGGGCTTAAACACTAAAAATTCTGATTTTGGTGTGGTGGCCTATAGGGGCGATGCTTTGTTTTTCTCTTCGGACCGTGAAAACCCTGATAATAGAAGAGTGTACGGCCGTACCGGAGATAAGTTTGTTGATATTTACCGTGCCGAACTTAAAAGGGCTAAACGTGGGGAACAACTGCCCTCGATAGGTAAAGTAAACCCCGCCGAAGGGTTGGTGTTTGATTACAACGAAGCCACAGGCGCGTTCTCAGGTTCTAAAATATACTTTACCCTTTGCAACGGGGTAGAGGGTACAGAAAATTCTTGTAAAATATACGAGGCTACACTTTCGGGCAAAGCGTTTAAAGATGTTTCGGCTCTTTCGTTTTGCGATGATTCGTTAACTAACTACGGCCATCCTTCGGTGTCTCAAGACGGTTTAACCTTGTATTTCTCTGCCGATTTGCCCGGTGGTTTTGGTGGTAAGGATATTTACGCTACTACTTTTGATAAGCGTGGTAAAAGCTGGAGTGCTCCTGTAAATGCAGGTTCAGTGATTAATACCAACAAAGACGATATGTTTCCCTTTATCCATGCCGACGGTACTTTGTACTTCTCGTCAAACGGTCACGTAGGTATGGGCGGTTTAGATGTTTTCTCAGCCAAAAATAACGGCGGCACGTGGGAAGAACCCGTGAACATGAAGTGGCCTATTAACTCAGGTGCAGATGATTTTTCGTTCACTGTTTCTGATGATAAGCAAAACGGATACTTGTCATCAAACCGCGAAGGCGGCAGGGGCAAGGATGATATTTACGGTTTTTACCTTAAACCGCTTGAGTTTAAGCTGAAAATTGTGGTGAGAGATGCCAAAACAGGCAAAACCATTCCTAATGCTACTGTTAAGTTTACAATTAATAAAGACAGTGCCGCATCGTTTACTGCAAACGGTGAAGGTGTGCTTGAGTCTCCTTTGATGATGAACACCTCATACGGTTTCTTCGCTTCAAAAGCCGAAGATTACTACTTTGACAGTGAGGCCAAACAGGTATCTACCGTTGGTAAAGAACTGTCCGAAAACTTTGTGCAAGAGCTGCTTTTGAATCAAATGAACGTTGAAGACGAGTTTACCCTGAAAGGTATTTACTACGATTTAGACAAGGCTGATTTGCGTCCAGAATCACTACCCGTGATAGATTCATTAATCACCCTTTTGAACAAATATCCTAAAATCCGTATCGAAATAGGTTCACACACCGATTGCCGCTCTTCAAAAGAATATAACGAGCAATTGTCTCAACGCAGGGCACAATCAGTGGTAGATTACCTGATAAGCAAAGGCATTGCTTCTGCCCGTTTGGAAGCAAAAGGCTATGGTGAAACCAAACTGGTAAACGATTGTGCTTGCGAGGGCACGGAAGTGAAACGCAATTGCAGCGAAGAGGAACATCAGTTAAACCGTCGTACAACCTTCAGGATTGTATCAAAGTAAGTTGTAAAAGAAGAAAAAATTAAAACAATGAAAAAGATAATAGCAGTGTTGGGCTTGTTGCTTATTTGTGCAGCCGTTTTTGGCCAGCAAGACCCTTACTATACTCATTTTATGTTTAACAGGCAGGCATACAACCCTGCTTATTCAGGCTCACAAGGTGGTTTAGAGGCTACTTTGCTGCACCACAGCCAATGGGCTGGCTACAAAGAGGGGTTGGCTCCCAGTACCCAGTCATTAGGTATTAATCTTCCCTTCCGTAGCCACGGTTTTGGCTTGCAATTGGTAAACGATAAATTGGGCTATGAAAAATCGGTAAACCTTTCATTGTCTTATAACTACCGTTTCAATATCGGTAGTGGAACTTTGGGCGTAGGGCCTTCTATCGGGTTTTTGCAGAAATCGTTAAACGGCAGCAAACTTAGCCCTGAGCAAGCCAACGACCTTAAAATCCCTACTACAAACGTATCGAGTTTGAAACCTGATTACGGGTTTGGATTTTTCTATCAAAACGAAAGCGTAAACAATTTGTACGTAGGGCTTTCGGCCACCCACCTTTCAGAGGAAGATTTTAACTACGATGCCGCTGCCGGAGCAATGGTTAAATACAACGGCCGCAGGCACTATTACTTAACAGCAGGCATGCAATTTGAGCTTTCACCTGTATTAGCATTACGCCCTAATGTGTTGATGAAAAACGATGGTGCAACCACCCAGTTTGATGTGAATGCTGACTTGTTGTACAAGCAAAAATTACGTGGCGGTTTTGCTTACCGCTCAGGCGACGCTATGTCGGTATTGTTAGGGTATTACATCACCCCGCAATGGCATTTGGGATATAGCTATGATTATACGCTTACTGATATTAGCAATGTGAGTAGCGGTACACACGAGTTGGTATTGAATTTTGTGTTGAAAACCACTCGTAAACCCAAACCTGTTTTGAATAAGATAATTCTTACTCCCCGTTTCTTAGAATAGCATAATGCATTTTTAATAGGTTTTCTTTTGTGAAGCCGGCAGCAATGCCGGCTTTTTTATTTGTTATGAAGTAAATTGGTGCCACTAAGGCGCTAAGTTGGCTTTTCATAGAATTATTGCGGCTTAGTATCTGTATGAGAAATTTCCTCTCGTTACCCTGAATATAAAATTCAGGGCTTTTGCGAGTAGCGTATCTAATGGTTTTAAACCATTCGATACGAAATTATATAAGAAAGGCGGGCTTTATGCCCGTCGGTTTTGGTGTTAATGAAAAATCCCCAAAAGAGCTAAGTCCTTTGGGGATTGCATTAAAACGGGTTAAAACCCCATGCGCAACGCATTCAATTACTCAATAATCAATTTCACAGGCGATGAAACTTGTGTATGGATAAAGTATATTCCTTTGGCAAGGTTTAAGTGACTTACGTCTACTTTCACAGTTTCACTGTTTGCGGCAGCTAACTCAACTTGATATACTAGTTTTCCTGTGGCATCGTATAGCTTTAGCGGGGTATTTAAAGCGTCACCTACATTTACTTGTAACGTAAAGCTTTGTGTTGCAGGGTTTGGGTAAATGGTTACAGAAGGAGTGGTTGCACCTGTAGTTACAGATGAGTAAGTAAACACAGTATTATCGGTTGCCGATGTATTTGACGCCGAGCTTTGCACTGGTGCCAACATAGGCGACCCTGATGTATGTGTAAATGTTACCACTACAGGAAGGTGATCAGAGGCATCGTGCAGGGCAGAAGCAATGGTTGACGAATACATGGTATAAGGAGGTGTGTTAAGGGCCTGGTTATAGTGTTGTCCGTCGTTACCAAATGCTTTGTAAGTGTTAGGCACAATGTCAAAACCCCCTGTTTGGGTAATAGCGGTTGAAAACAGCAACATATCAAAACGGTCGTCAAGCCCTCCCGTGGCTCCGCCACCGAATGAAGTTGTGCGGGGCGATTGTGTATGGTGGATGGCATACGATGAGTTATTCCAACTACCTGACAGGCTTAATAAGTCGTTAAATTTACCATTAGCATTGCTGCCGTTGGTTACCATTTTTTGATACGCAGTTTCGCTACCGCTATAAATGTTAAAATCACCGCATACTAAGAAATACTTTCCTGCGGGGAAAGCGTCAGTTACAGCTCTAAGGTCATCTACTTCACCTTCGCGTTGGGTTTCATCGCTACTGGTATTGCCGGCTTTTAAATGCACAGAGTATATGTATAGTGAGTCGCCCGAAGCAATGTGCTTAAGCAGGAATTGGTTAATATCCCTTAACGATGTTGAAATGGCTGTGTTACTGATGAATTGGAATTTAGCACTTTTGTAGTACAATGAATTGTCAGTGTCATAGCCGTCAATAAACGTGGCCATGTTGTAGTTGCTGGCACTGTAGTTTAGCACGTTACTCAAAAAATTAGTAGCTCCTGTAGATTGTAATACCTCTTGGCAAACCACAATATCGGGGTTCACAGCATCAATAATAGTGCGGTAACTTGGCTCGCGAGACGAGCCAGTGCTGCCGGGGTAGTTAAGCAGGTTATACGTCATTATTACAAAGTTGCCGGTATCGCCTCCGGTTGAGTCGTTGGTGGTAAACGTGTTAGTGCCCCAGCTTGAAAATGTACTTCCGCCGCAATTGGCGCGAACGTGCGCATAATAAAGGGTGTTAGGTGTTAAACTACCTACCGCTGCCGATGTGGATGTAGTGTTAGTGCCCGATGAAGGTGCTGTTGACGAAGTAGTAACGGCATATTCATACGATGAAGCACCTGATACTGTATTCCAGCTAATAGTAGCAGATGTTGTAGTGATACCTGATGCTGAAATACCTGTTGGTGTAGCACACGATGAAGAGCTTGAGCCTGTGATAGAGATGTCATCTACAGAGATTTTATCACGTGAGCCGCTGGTACTTACTGATTCCCAGTAAATCCAGCGTACTTGAACTACTGATTGATTTTCGGCACCTACGGGCAATGTTTCTGTTAAGGTCGATGAACTGTGTCCGTCGATCATACCCGTACTGCTGTAAGTAGTGGTGGTTCCCACATTAATAAAGCTGCCCGAGGTACCTACACGGTATTGCAATGCAATGCTGTTGTCGCGTGAGCTTTGATTCTTAATGGTTTTACACAACCATGAAACTTGTATGTTGGTAAGACCTGTGGTGTTAATAGCAACAACAACAGCCCCCGCAGGATTGGTGCCCGATGAAAGTATGCCTATTCCATCTGTACCTAAATGATACCAGCCGCCTGTGGCCAATGTTGGTGAACTGCCTTGATTGGGCAAATCGCCCGTAGCGGCTGAAAGGGTGCGGGTAGTAGGGATGCTGGTAAACCTATGCACGGCAACCCCCGTTGGTAAGGTGGCAGAGCTTTGGCCGGTGAGTGAGAAGGGCAGTGATACTGCCGTTGGATTGGTTTGTGCAATAAGGGCAATGTGTACCCAAAGCAAATTGAACAGTAAAAATAAAATGCGGATTTTTTTCATGATGATAGTGGTTTAGAAATTTCCATCAGCAATAAGTAGCAGTAGCATTATTGAATAGTAAAACCCAATGGCGAAAAATGCAGCTTTTCTAATGCCTCTATCTTTTAAATTTTGGTTAAGTAGGGCTTTGTTTTGCTGTATTTTCCTTTGTTTTTTCAGTGTATATATATGCAGTTCTCACATTACGCAGGTTTAAATAGCAGCGGTATAAAACAAAAAAGCCACCCTTTTGGGGTGGCTTGGAAGGCTATGGAAGAATGTAAGCTAAATTTTAATTAGCGGCTGATTACTACACGGCCTGTGTGGTTGTTTGAGTTGCTAACCACGTTGAAGAAGTATGTGCCGGCAGCGAAATCAGAAAGGTTTACAGTTATTGTTGAAAGGTCTTTAGTAGCACTGTAGTTGTTTGTGTAAACAACACGACCGGTAATGTCAACAAAAGTAAGAGTGAAGTCTTCGGTAGAGTTTACATCGATGCTCAATGCAGTTGAAGCAGGGTTAGGGTAAGCATCACCTACTACAAAGCCTAGTTCTTCAGCGTTAATTTCTCCGCTTTCAAAGCTACCTGTTTTGCTTCCGCCGGGAGCCTCGCAGCATGGGAAGTTACAAGACCTGTTAGTGATGATAGGGTTGTAAACAGCAGTATCAACAACACCGGCAGTTGCAGGAGCAGAACCCGCAGTAGCAGCAGTAGCAATAGTCCAGTTACCTGCTGTACCAACGTTGCAACCTCCTTGGCTTAGTATAAAGGTTTTGCCACCTTGGCTACCTGTAGCAAGTTTAGGGCCTCCCAAATCGCTTGGTGTTTGTGCACGGGCTACTAAAGCTGTTCCGTAGCTAGCACCGTGGTAGAATACAGGTTCACACTCTGGGCAACGTACTTGTACACCGTCAGCAGTATTTCCAAAGCTGATTCTTCCGTTCCAATCAGTGGCTGTAGTTTCGTAAGCAGCTAAACAATAGGTGCTATCAGTTGTAGTTGGTTTTACACTAACACCTGAAGCTGATTTATTGCTAACAATAAATGAAGTAGGACCTGTTCCGCCTATTTGCAATACCAATGTACTGTCAGAATAGTCTTGGTCAACAGTAAAGTTGTAGCAATTGTCAGCACCGTTGTACAATACAATAACAGTACCTACGGGAACTTTTTTCAAGGTATCAAGGTTGGCAAATTTAACGTGTCCGTTGGTGATACCTTTACCGGTTCCTGAACCGAATACGCCGTTGTTGTCATCAACAACCCAGCCGCGGATATCTACTTCTGTTGTTACTGCATCAGCACCGCAAGTAGCTACTAAAAGTTCAATGTACTCACAGTTACCGCTGGGGCCGTTAGACCATTCTGTAACAACCAATACACCTCTTACAGGGGTAGTGTCAGGTTCAAATTCATAGCAAATAGGGTAGGTGTTTACAAGGTCGATAATGTAGTTTCTAAAATCAAGGTTGTCTGTAGAGTTAGCAGTACCCGGGGTTGCAGCAGAGTAGCTGATAGCACGCCAGTTAGCATCAGCACCTATAGAGCTGGTAGCAGTACCTTGGAAAAACTCAAATGCCCTTCCGGTACCACCGTTAGAGTCAACAACAATGTGTGGGCCTTGCTCACCTACAGTGATAGACACGTGGCTGTTTTGTGCGCTGTATGATACACCGTGGTAAAACGCAGGGTCGTCAGAAAAATTAGGGTTGTCAATACAACCGGGGCACCTCACTTGGAAACCATCACCCAAAACTGAGTCGCCGTTACGTAGCGAAACACCGTTCCAAGCGTTGTTGTTCAACGTGTAAGCATCTTGGCTGCAATAGCCGCTTTTGTTAACTGTACCTACAATTGGAGTAGTTGTTTTGTAAACGATGTATGGGCTAACACCTACTGCAACAAATATAAATACGCTGTCAGTACCGTTATCATACGCATAAACACCGTTAGGGTCGGTAAATGCATTTACAAAAGCAGGGTTTGTTTGGTCAAACTCAGAAGTATCGGCACCGTTAAAAAGTACGATGTAAGTACCAATCTCAACGTTTTTCCAAATGCTGCTGTCAGCAAAACGCAAGTGTCCGGGAGAGATACCTGCACCTGAAACGGTTGAACCGTTAAATACGCCGTTGTTATCATCAAACAACCAGCCGGTAATGTCAACGTTTACAGTTAAACCGGTTGAGTTGTTGGCTACAACAAGCTCCGCCCATTCTTTGTTTCCGTTGGCACCGTTTGAGAATTCATTCAATAAAAGTACACCTTTTTCAGCTTGAGCCGTGGCGGCTAGGGAGAATAACGAAATGGCTGTTAAAAACAGCATCTTAGTTTGTAAGATAAGTTTTTTCATTGTTTTTGGTTTTTGATAGTTAAATGCAAGGCCTAGGCAGCGACAAAGGTAGAGGTGCTTAAACATGCGCTGTGTAGCAAAACCGTTATCCTACAGTTAACCCCCTGCTGGGTTTACATTAATGGAGCGTTACTTCTTTCTGGGTTTCTGTTTGAACCAAAAACAAACAGAACACTGGTTTTTGCTGTAAACTATCATCCATATACTAAGTTTGGGTTTGCATGAAACACCCTCAATAAATAGTTAATTTGGGAAAAAACGGGAGTTTACAAACCGGCTTTGTGGAATGAGAAATTCGGTTTGTGTTGGAAATCAAATGATTAGTTCGTTTCAGTGTAGAGTTAAGCGTTGATGAACTACCCTTGGCTTACATTAAGTAAGGTGTAGGTGTTTAATAATCAGTGTGATATTGATTCCGGTACTGTTGCCGTTGCAATCAGTTTCATTAATCCCGTTTCTTCACACACCCTGTTTACAGCATTTTTAACTCGGCACATATCCTGTGTTTTTTCAAATTCCCTTAATGTTTTAAACAAGGGATTAAGTGCTTTAATATGTGCCGCTTCGATTTTATATTTTACAAAATACCTGCGCAAAAGGTTGATTTCATGTTCAATGTACAGGTATTCGTGCCTGTGTAGCATGGTTAGCAGGCTTAGCAATGTAATTTCAAACAATATCCATGCAGAGGCGGGGTTTATGGGACAACTTCTACCCTTAATTAATAAACTGCTGCAACCCGCATAATTTTCAAGGTGATACTCTTTTAGCGCCAGCAGGTAGTAGGCGTGTGCATTGTAGTTATTGGGCAGCTGGGTTATACTCTCTTCTTTGATAATCTTACTTAGCTGTGCAATAATGCTGTGTGCTTTACCTTGTTTGGCGCTGTCGTAAACAATGTGCATTGCAAAAACTGTGAAGCAACAATCAAACAAATAGTGTTTTTGAAGCTTCATAATGTCGGGATACAGGCCGCGTTGCAATATGTTAAATTGTGTATTGTTATTGGTGAGGTAGTAAAAGCGCAAGTAAAGGCAATCTATGGCCATTTGCCCCATAGGCATGGTACGCTTTAAAAACGAGTACAAATACAACTTGCTTAACTGTTGCAACTGCTTAAAGGCTTGCGCAGCTTGTTCAGTGAACAGCTCATTGCCGGATAGGGAGAGTACAACATCAGTAAACAACAGGTAAAACCGTGATGTTTGGCTTTGCAGTTGGCTGTGGTAGTAATTTACCTTTTCGCGAATGGTTCTTAACTCATCAAGTAGTCGTTTGTTTGAAAAATAAAAAAGCTCCTGTGCATGTAAGATTCTGGTGTAAAAAAGTTTATCAAGCTCAAAAGCCACCTCCGTCTTTTTGTTCAGGTTTTCAAGCTGCTTTAGGTACTTATCACGCTTTTTTGCATCGCTGATAAGATAGTAGCAGTAATATATCGTTGTTAACTCTGTGGTTAATTCATATCTCAGCGCACTTCTTTCAAGCTTCTTTAGTTCGCGTTGCAGTATCTCGTTTTCTCCGCTTGCAAGCAGCAAGGTTAAGTGCTGTACTTGTTCTTTCACCTTCACCACCTCGTGAGTGATAAACTCTTGCTTCACTGCTATTATATCATCCAGTAAGCGGTTTTTAAGTGTGTACAGGCTGCTGAAGTTTTTGCCCTGCCCCAAAAAACTGTTTAATGACTCGTTATCGGTTTCATCATTTTCAACCACATAATTAAACAGTTTGAGTTTTAGCGGCTGGCTTCTTATCCGTTTAAGTAACAATAGTTTTTGTTTCCCCTTTAGGGTTCTTACAATGCCAACAAAATAGTTCATAAAATGCAGTTTGATAGTGCCCGGGCTGCTAAAACCGTTGCCACTTGGCAGCGCAATCATACTCAAATGCTATTGGTGGGGTATAAACAACAAAATTTTTAATGATTAGATAATGTTAGAATTTGACAGTTTTTCTAAGTGGTTAATTCTTAGTTTATAGCAAAATAATTTCTTGATTTTTGGACTTAATTGAAGGTGTGGGAATAAATTTTCCTCAAATGCGGCGCAACATAGTGGTTCTTGTCAACGTCTCGGTAAGTAGAGTTTAGCTATCAGTTTGCATATCCTAAAAAGGCTCCCGCTTGCGGGAGCCTTTTTTAATTAAATGCAGGTGTATGTTGGTGCTCTCGGTTGGCTTAGCGAGCTATCATAAATTTGCCTGTTTGCGTGCCTTTTGCAGTGCCCAGTGTATATAAATACACACCGTTTTGTAAGTTAAACTCACGTAAGTTCAAAGTGGTTTTTACTAAACCCATTTCAGGCAAAGTAAGTTTTTCCGTAATCTGTTTCCCTGCCAAATCATAAATGCGAAGCGTAACCGCATCTTCTTGAGGTATTTCTGCTTCAAAAGTTAATTCAAACGAAGCAGGGTTGGGGTAAACCACCATTTTATTGGATTGTTGCACATCAGTCTCAATACCGGTAGTATTGTTGTACGACTCGTAATAGTAGCGGTAGCGGCGTGTAAATGTAAGGTTACCACCTTGGTTGGTATAAAGATGTACTTGACTTAGGTTTTGCTGGGCATTAAGTTTAAACTCAAACCTGTTGGTAGTTTGCCATGTGCCGCCCCAGTTGTAGTTGGTGTACTCACTCAATTTTCCGCTTTGGTAACTATAAACGGTTAGCAAAACGTTAGTAAACACCGAGGTGTTCCATGATAAATTCATAAAGCTGTCAAGGTGGCCGCCTGAGTTATAAGTGTATCTTTTCTTAGATTGGTTCACCCATGTCGATTGGCTCCAAGTAAGCGTTAAAACTTCAGTTACTTTGCCTGATGAGTTATAAGTCCATTCTTCTCTCTTAAGAGGACCGTTAATATTATGTTCAGTGTAGGTTAAAATGTTTCCGCTTCCATCATACGTGTAGTACTTTTTTGATGAACCATAAATGATAGAGTCGGCTTTTGTTGTGCCATAAGTATATTCGGTAGCCGTTAAATTCCATGCTCCGGAAGACCAGCTAAACACCTTTTTTGTTTGTAACCCGGTTGCGTAGGTGTATTCATGTTTGGCTAAGTTTTGATAACCGCTGCCATAATTCACTTCCCCAAGGGCAGTTTCAACTTTCTTATTTGAGTTATAGGTGTATGAATAGCGTGTAACTTGGCCAAAAAGTGAGTCGGAAGTTTGCGATACGGTGCCATCAGCATTGTATTTCCTTATGTACTTTGTATTGGGGCTGAAATTGCTTCCCACCTTTTTATAGTTAATCAGTTCGTCATACGGGCTGCTTTCGTAGGGATAAGCGACTTGGTATGCCAAGTACGAATTATTTACAAGTCCTACCGATTCGCGGTTGCCCGTATATTTAATACGTGCCGTATCTGTAATGGCATTTAGTTCGGTGGCGCTTGAACCTGTTATGCGGTAGCGTGTGCTTTTGCGTTGCACTCCATTATTGCTTAGTGTATTATAAACTTCATAAGCTGCCCAGTGATTTTCTTGGGCACTTGCAGTTAGTAATTCAGCTTGCTGTAGTAGTTGCGTGTTTGCATTTTGGCTTTTACCGGTTGTCCATAGTAAAGCTAATGCAATTACCAGTTGGGTATTTTTTTTCATTGATGTTGTTAGTATTCATACAAGTAGCAATTGTTATTTGTATTTACATAGGGCCGCTTTACAAGTGACCGATTATACCCATAAGTGGGATGTATTTTTAGATAAGTGGAAACAACAACAATCAGTAGTTTATACAAACAAAAACCCCGCTTTGGCAATCGCCACTGGGGCGTATTACTAAAGCGGGGTGTATTTAATTAGATGAGAATTTGATTAATTTTTGCCTTCCCAGCTTTTAAAAGCTTCGTCAGCAAGGCTTTCGTTTTTCCTGAAGAAGAACGGAAACCATTTTTCGCGCCTGTGTTTGGCACCTTGCATATATCTTTTTCCTGTCAACGCGCCTTTTAGCAACATTGCTGCTATTAAAGCGCTTAGCCCAACAACCAGGGCCAGTAACGACCATAATGCACTGATACCAAACAGAGTGGCTGATATGCGGATAGCCGCAAACCCGATAACAGTTGCAATCATTATGATGATTACCACTCTATCCAGCTTATAATCAAGCCTTTGTTTAGTTTCTTGTTTCATTGTTATTCAAATGTTATCTTAATGTTAACGCAAAGTTAACAAATATATTTTGTATAGCAAATGAAACTTGTAAAAAACTGAAATTCAATCCGCTGTGGGAAATGGTTTTGTTAACATTGTAGCCTATGAAGGAAATCTCTTTTTCCTGATTTTTTCCCTTCGCGAAGTTACCATACTAACCCCTAAACCCGTTAGGCTGTACAATGCTCCTGTTGGCCCTGCCCATTGCGGGGGCACAATAAAGGCAACTATTATTGCAATGATTCCCACTACCACAAACGTTAAAAATATGAACTTGTGGGTGTTAGTTTCAAACACTTCAAGTTCTGTAAGGTTTAGCTCATCGGCACATTTTGCAGCGTGGGCATACATGTAAGCAAACAGCAAAAAAATGGCGCAAAAGCCCAATCCGTAAACGAGCATTAAAGTAGGTACTTCTTGCGGCAATATTGAGACTGACAACTTTGTGCCCACTGCGAACAGTGAAAACAAAAACTTTAGGGGATATACGTAAAACAACACCGTAAACAGTAAAGCCCCGTTTAGTACAATGGTTTTAATGTCGTGCAGTCCGTATCGTCTGAAAAATAGGTTTTGGCAGTACCAAACCTGAAACAGCAGAATAAAGCAAAGCCCGAATATGAAGAAGCCGCTTAGCACATCGCTAAGTTGGCTAAAACTTTTGGGTACCTCTAATGATACAATTAACAGCGTAAGGGCAAACGCAAATACTGAGTCGCTAAACGCTTCAATTCGCTGGGTTTCTTTTCCCCGCCAAACAATCAGTTCTTTATTTTTTCGGCTGCTTTCGGCAATTTTTGTTCGCATATAAGGTGGCTTATACTATTGCCAATATATTGCTTATTCAGCAATTGTTGCATCAGTATCCCTGCTGTTTTAAATATTCAGCGGTTCGCGCATCGCTTATGTTATAACTCAGCCAATGCCTGTTTTCATACTGCTCCATAAATTTCTGAGCCTTTGCGTCTATAATTCGTTTATAAGTGCCGCTATCCCCATACTGCCTGTATAAATGGTTGTAGCTCATTTGTTTTTCAATCGGCGAATCAAAAACATCCTGATACTCCAACAACACGGGTAGGGCGGCATTGCTCATATCGGCAAGGTAATTTTTGTGTATGTAAGCGGTGTCTTTATGGGTAAGATTATAGCGGGTTATAAGTAAATCCCAGTTAACAAAGGCAAGAGCGGCAAGCAATACCAGCACAAAAAAACTGTTGAGTTTAAGTAAGTGGTAGCCGGTTTTGCGCTGCTGTATCTTAAAAATAACCGTAGCTATACCAAACAAGGTGGCTGCTAAAAATACCAACACGGCAATGCGTTTGTAGGCAAGATTATAACTTTGTATATACCAGTAGTTGCGCCAGGCAACTGATAACACCATAATGCCGTTTTGTACCATCCAAGCTATACCCAAATACCTTATTGTTTTGTTGTTGGGATAAAAGTTAAGGTTCTTTCTAAACGCATACAGTACAACACCCACCGAAAGCATGATGCAGAAAATAAGCAGGTAGGTTCCTTCGTGTACCAATATCTTCATGTCTTCATAAGAAACAGGGGAGTATGAAAACCAATACGAGGCTATGTCAAGGCCGTTTATAATTGCTATAAGCAGGTTTAGCCCAACAAGTAGTATCAGCATAGAAAGGTGTTCTTTCTTTAATCCCAATGTTAGGGTTCTAAACTTGTTGAAACCTTTTGTGCGCTGCAAAGTGTCAGGTTGAACGGCATCAAAATTTGAAACGGTATTTGATTTTGAGACACGAAGAACAAAAACAGTGAGCACTGTGCCTGAAATGAACAACCAAACGGTGGTAAAATTCAGTTGGGGAAACAGCTGAAAGAAATCGCCCAACAGCCTGTCAAAACGGGGTACAGCCAGCGAGTAAAAGTAAACAAACACAACGATGATTAGCAGCGGGACAATGGTAGCCCTAAGTACAAAAGTTGTTCGGTAGCTTTTATCAGCAACAGTTGTTGTTTTTTGTTTGCTAAAGGGGAGGAGCAAAATTTCCGGGATTTTTTCTAAAGCGCTTACAAAGTAGGCAGCAGGATTACTGATAGGCTGCAATGTGGCTCCGCTAAGCAGAACAAAAAACAGGGTGTGAACAAAGCAGGATAGGGAGCTGTGGGTTACCAACACGGCAAGCATGGATAAAAAACAGCCTGCTAATAACAATAGGGGAGTGCGGTTGCTAAACAAAGGTTTGTTGTATGCATACAACAACAAAAAAAGCGGAGTTTCAAAAAGTAAGAGGTTAATACCCCACTGTTGCTTATAAAACAACAGGGTATGAAGAATCCCAAAAGCGGCACATAGTGCAGCAAACGCAACTTTTTTCATAAATGGTTATAGGTTGCATTATAAACGCCTTAGGCTCATACATATTGTATGATAAAAGTGTAAAGAAAAATATGACAGATTTTGAACGTAATCAGTTTTTTAGCAACTTGGCTACAGCATCTGTTGTCAGTGGTTTTATTAGATAGTCAACCACATTTTTGTTTTGTTCGGCACGTTCTTTATCCCTTTCATCTACAGATGATGATAAGATGTAAATTTTAAGTGAGTTTTTAATGGTAGAATCAACGTGTTCGTATTCATCCAAGAACTCCCAACCCGACATAGTAGGCATATTTATATCCAACAGCACTATCGATTGCTTGGTACCCGGTGTATGACCTGCAAGGAAACTAAGGGCTGCTTCGGGTTCAGTAAATGTTTTAACCGCAATATCGCCAAAGTACTTGCGCAAGAAAAGAGTGCATATTTTATTGTTAAAGGGGTCGTCGTCAATAACAATAAAGTCAAGTTCGTTCGTCATAGGGCAAACTCAATAACAAATTCAGTGCCCACATTTACTTCGCTTCGTATCTCTATCTTCCCGCCAAGTGTCTCAACCTGTGTTTTTACCATGTATAACCCCATTCCTTTACCTTCAATTTGTGAGTGAAATCTTTTATATAGTCCGAAAACGTGTTTCCCTTTTTTGTGCAAATCTATCCCCATTCCGTTATCTTTAAAAGTAAGTTTTAATACATTACCTTCTTTAGCACTTTTTATTTCGATTACAGGTCGTTCGTTTTGCCTGCGATACTTGATACTGTTAGATATTAAATTGTAAAAAATACTGTACAAGTAGGTCTTTAAAGTGGTGAACTGGTTTATTTGACTAAAGTCGGTTTTTATCAGCACATTTTCATTTTTAATTGAGTTGCTGATACTGTTTGTAATGTCACTTACCAATTCTGAGAATGTTACGGGCTTCTTCATTTCATTCAGTTCCCGCTTCACCTGCAAAATGGTGTTAAGGTCAAGTATTACTTCGTCTAACTTTGATATAGATAGTGATAAAGCATTAATGTATTCCTTTTGGTCCTGTTCTTCCAAAGCCCCCACTTTAAGCATATTTACAAAGCCTAAAATATTGGCAACCGGTGCCCGCAAGTTGTGCGATACGATATAAGCAAACTGCTCAAGGTCTTTATTACGCTGCAGCAATTCGTCGGTTAGTTTTTTGCGTTCCATTTCGGCCAGATACTTTTCAGTAATGTCCTGCATGGCACCTACCATCCGCACCGCTTTTTTATTGTCATCGTGCAGTATATATCCTTTGTCTGATATATAAGCTATTTCGCCGTTTTGCCTGTAATACCGATATTCATCTTCCCACTTAGTAGCCTTTGGATCGTTAATTTTTTCAGCAACACTTTTCTCAACTCTCTCTCTATCGTCAGGGTGTATGTTCGATACCCAATTGTCGTAATAAATGTTGTTATCGGTTGTGGGGAAGCCAAATACACTTCCGTAGTTGGCAGAGCGGTAAAACCTCTTGTTCACAATGTCCCAGTCCCACACAATATCATTGGTAGCCTTAGTGGCCATTATGTAGCGCTCATTGCTTTCCTCAAGCAACTGCTCAGTTTTCTTGCGTTTAGTAATGTTTGATGCTCCTACGTTAATCCCTATAAGAGTGTCGTCGGCATTAATGATGGGGTTTATCTTAACCAGCAACCAACTTTCAGGGGCATTCGGCATTTTGTAGTTTACCTCATACTCAACCCCTGTTTTAGTCTTAATTATGTTTTTAAGCGATTTGTCTACATCAGCCCGCCTGTTTTCAGGCATAAAGTCAATGTATCGTTCACCAATTACAAAACTTCTGTTTGCGTATGTTTTTGCTATTTCATCGGCCAGCCCGTTATACGATACAATCCTGCCATCAGTATCCAGCAAAGTGTAGGCGGTGTCACTATGTTCAAGCAGGTTTCTAAGGTTGGCTTCCGCTGTTTTTAATGCCGCATCAGCCATTCTTTCTTCGCTGATGTCTTGCAATACCCCTACAAGTTTTGAAGGGAGACCTGTTGTTGGATGGTAATCCATTTGGCCCTTTTGCAATACTATTTTTTCAACCCCGCTTTTAAGTACAACACGGTGCTCTATATTAAGCATTTCGCCAGTGTCTATGGTGTGCTTAAATGCTTGTAGAAGTTTTTCTTTATCGGCAGGATGAACGAACGTTGTTAAGAATTCAGAGGTAAGTATCCCTTCGTTAGGTACAATTTCATAAATACTGTAGGCTTCTTCTGAGAGCCAAAAATGGGTTACTCTTGGTGTGGCATTTATATCAATGCTTATTTCCCAACTACCCACTTTTGCAATTTGCTGCGAAGCCTTCAAGTGGGTCTCGCTTTTTTCAATTTTTTTGCGGTATGTACTCCAGTCTGTAATGTCAATTTTTATTCCCCAACAGCGAACCAAGAAACCGTTTTCAATAATTCCTGATAACGAGTTAATGAATGTTTTACTGTTGCCTTTCAAATCTACTTCATCCGTTTCTTGACGCTGTAGCTGGTAATTACTTTTTATAAAGTTGGCAATGTATTCGTTGTTAATAGGTGATTTTGGAAAAAAACTGGTTACGTGTGACCCTATCAGGTTTTCGATACTGTCAAGGCCATACATCATGGCCCATTCAGTATTGCATTCAGCAAGGGTACTATCATAAAACATATCCACTTGTTTTTCAATCGGCAGGTTAATGGGGATAGGTTGTAAAAACTCAACCCTCCAAATTCCTTCGTGGCTATTATTTATAAACGATTGATAGCGTTGCTGGCTTAATAGTAGTTCATCTTCTGTCTTTTTTCTGACCTCAATATCGGCTTGCAGTCTTTTGTGCAGCCGTTGCATTTCTTCGGAGCTAACATCAACAATACGTTCAAGCATCCGCTTTTCTTCATCGTAAGAATCGTATTGTGCGCTGATACTTGCAAGCAACTCGTTAAACCCTTCCGGAAGTTCTTTCCCGTTGGCTAAGTAGCGGTTTATTTGACGTTGCAGTAGTTTGTTCAGCATTATTTAAGCAAGAAAAGTGTATTACTAAACAAAGTGAAGAAAGAAAATCTGCGGGCATTAAGAATTTGCGGCAACAAGAAGTAATTGTGCCCAGTTGTAATGGAACTAATGTTTAACCTACTTATTCCCCAGAGTTTGTATTCCATTTATTTACCCGTGTGTGTGAAAGTTAGTTTACAGGGATACCTTCTAGCGCAATATAAACAAACTGTTAAAAAACTAAAAGATTTTGCCCTTTTTTATAAAGAGTGTAGTAACAACAGTGTATTGTTTGCTAAGCAAGTTAGGGATAAAAAATGATTTGAAATTAGGGGGTAATGGGTTTTTAAATAAACAGTTCGGAAGCTATATAATCGGCAAGTAATTTTCCTTCCCGGCTCAAAGTCAGATTGTTGGAGCTGTAAATCAATTGGCCGTTTTTAATGTAAGATTCGGCTTCGCTTACAATGTGCTTTACATAGCTGCCGCCCCATTTTTCTTCAACATATTGGGTGTTTATTCCCCATTGGGTTCTCAAGCCTGTCATCACATATTCGTTAAATAAGTCATCAGTGCTTAGCAGCTCTTCTTCATTGGGTATAGTGCCAGCATTAATACTTGTAATGTATGATGCGTTATTACTCACATTCCAAGTACGTTTACGGGTGTCATAAGAATGGGCTGAGGGACCGATACCTAAATAGGGTTGGTTTTTCCAGTAGTTGGTGTTGTGTTTGGCATAGTTGCCCGGCTTGCAATAGTTTGATATTTCATAATGCTCCCAGCCGGCTGCGGCAATAGCATCCATTAACATTTCAAAATGACGTGCAGCTTGGTTGCTTTGCGGGGCAGGCTCACCCTTTTTTATTTTATGTGCCAAAGCCGTTTTGGGCTCAACAGTTAGGCTGTATGCCGATAGGTGGTTTATGCCCGTGCTCAGCATCGTTTCAATGTTTTTTGTCCATTTAGTATCACTTAGTTGGGGGTAGCCATAAATAAGATCGGCAGTTATGTTTTCAATGCCGCTTTGCAGGGCAATATCAATGCAGTTTGCAGCTTGTTCAGCATTATGGGCACGATTCATCCAAGCAAGGTCTTCCTCAAAAAAACTTTGAATCCCTATACTCAAACGGTTAATGCCCGAACCTTTCCACATCGAAACAGTTTCTTTGTTTACATCGTCGGGGTTTGCCTCCAACGTAATTTCAGCCGTCTTGCTTAATTCAAAGTTTTGATAAACAGCCTCCAATATCTTTTTTAAATCCTCCTGCTCAAGTAATGATGGGGTACCGCCGCCAAAGTAAATGGTATCAAGCGTAGGGGAGGGCAGGTAGCTTTTTTGAAGCCTTATTTCAGCGGCAAGGGCCTCTACTAATGGGGCTTTGTGTGCCAGCGAAGTACTGAAATGAAAATCACAGTAATGGCATGCCTTTTTACAAAACGGAATATGGATGTACAGCCCTTGCATTTTTTTTGCAAATGTAAGTAAAGGCGTATTGGCTATTTTTGTAATGTTGCACCAACATTTGAAACGTCTTCGAATCCTCTTTTTACTACTTGTCTTTTTTCCCGCGTTTTCCTCGGGACAGGATACGTTGCGCCTACCCGAAGGGTATAAACCCTACTACGATTGGGAGTCGTTATCCGATTCGCTGGTGCTTGAGTATCAGGCCTTATATCCTGAGCGTTGGACCAAAGACTCGTTGTTTTATGTGTTAGACAATCAGCGGTTTCTTGATTCTGTAATGGGCGACAGTATGTTGAAAGACCGAATGTTTTTTGGTCGATTTGATACTACAGTCGTATTACAACCGTACTCAAATTACCCCCCTGCTGATGCAGGTGTTTTAATGAAGAAGCCCATACCCCAGTGGGTTTTCTGGATAGTATTGTTGGTGTTGTTAGGTTTAGTATTCTTAAAGTATGCCAACCTTCGGCTGTTTAACTTGCTATTCTTGTCGTTTGCCAGTCCTCGGTATTGCGAGGAAGCCCTTCGAGAACACGATACCCCTGTAAACATCTATAACCTTGCCGCCACGCTTATTTGTGCCCTCATCTATGCCCTGTTTATTTGGTTTACTGTAATCAAAACCGGCTGGATAACTTTACACAACAACTTAACCGTATCGTTTTTATTGGTGTTTGTAGCCATTTCGGTGTTTTATCTGTTGCGCTACACCTTTATAATGTTTGCAGCAGCAATATTAGAAGCAGAATACACCTATGGCGTTTTGGTGCAGGTAACGGTATCGGGCAATATGTGGCTGGCAATAATACTAATGCCTTTGATGGGGTTGCTTAATGCCGCCTTCATTCATTTCAATGCCACATCGCCACAGTTATACTTAGCTGCAATGCTGCTTATTTTTCTGATAGTGAAGCAGGTAAGAGTTATTATACAAGCGGCACCGTCATTTCCGCACTCAATTATTTATTTAATTTTATATCTTTGCGCCCTTGAAATAGCTCCATATCTTGCTATTTTTAAGGTAGTACTAAAACAAACCGGCTTATAAAACTTTGAAAGTAAAGAGCATATTGGTTTCACAACCACGCCCTGAGGGTGAACGTTCGCCATTTTTTGATTTGGCTGATAAACATCACCTTAAGATTGATTTCCGCCCGTTTATTCAAGTTGAGCCGATACCTGTAAAGGAATTGCGTAAGGAGAAGATTAACGAGCTTAACTACACTGCAGTTATCTTTAACTCTCGCAACGCAGTCGATAATTTCTTTAGGGTGGCCACCGAATTGAAGGTTGAGATGCCGCCGGAGATGAAATACTTTTGTGTAAATGAAGGCATGGCCTATTACCTTCAAAAATACATTGTGCTGCGCAAGCGCAAGGTATTTTATGGCAAAGGCAGCACAAAAGAACTGTTAGACCTTATAAAGTCACATTCAAACGAAAACTATCTATATCCTTGTTCTGACGTTAGGGCACCTCAAATCCCTGATTTTCTAAAAAAGAGCAAGATAAAGTTCAGGGAAACCATATTATACCGCACTGTGGCAAGTGATTTATCAGACCTTACGCACGTAAACTACGACGTAATTGTATTCTTTAGCCCATCGGATATAAAGTCGTTATTCGAAAATTTCCCCAACTTTAAACAAAACAATACACGCATTGCAGGCTTTGGTGCAGCAACCCAAAAAGCTATCGAAGATGCAGGCCTGGTTGTTAATATTCCTGCCCCTACACCCGAAACTCCGTCAATGGTTATGGCTATTGAAAAGTATGTTATTGAGGTGAATAAATAAAAATTTTCAACACTCGTAAAATTTTTTAACTGCGTTTGTCGTTTTAATTATACGTGACGCTTGTATTATTGCTTGCAATCACTAATATTTGCATATTGCGCTATAACACACTAACCTATAACAGATGATTAAAAGATTTACCATTGTATTATTTCTTGTAGTGGTAGCATACGCGGCAAAAGCCCAGCAAGATCCTTATTATAGCCATTTTATGCTAAACCGGATTGCGTATAATCCCGGTGCAGCAGGTTTTAAAGATGCTATTTGTGCCAACGTACTTGCCCACAGGCAATGGGTTGGATATAAAGACGGTAGTTTGGAGTACAAAGCTCCGACGGGACAGTCTTTAGAAAGACGTGCCGTAGGTCCGCAAACCTATTTTGGTAACGTTACCATGCCAATCAAAAAAATCAACAGCGGTGTAGGCTTAGTGTTTATGAGTGACGCTGTTGGTTATGAGCGTACCATTAACGTTAAATTCAGCTATGCATACCATCTAAAACTTAGCAGAGGACAACGTCTTCAAATGGGCTTGGATGTAGGCATGCTTCAAAAAGAATTTGACGGTAGCTATTACAACCCTCGCGACCCTAACGACCCCTTGATTCCTAATGGAGTTACTTCAGGCCGCAAAATGGATTTAGGTGCCGGCTTGTTCTATAATAATGAAGCTCTTGAAAATTTAGAGGTTGGTGTTTCTGCTACCCACTTATTAGGTGGTTCGGTTTCTTACGACGTTCTAGGTCAAACACAAAATGTTGCTATTGCACGTAACATATACGTTGTAGCAAGTACAACACACCCATTAGCAAATGGAATAATATTACAGCCAAACATTTGGGTAAAAACAATTTTTGCAACCACACAGGTTGATTTAAACTGCCGCGCTTTGTTTAACCAACAATACGTTGCCGGTTTATCATACCGTGATGGTGGTAAAAGTTCATACTTAGATGCGTTTAGCTTGCAATTGGGATACTATGTTAAGCCTCAATTTTACCTAGGCTATGCTTACGATGTACCCATTACCCGCGGATTAGCAGGAGGAGGTACCCATGAAATTTTTGCAAGCTATTGCTTTAATATTACAACCCCAGCCCCAGTACCAAAATGGCTGATAGACCAACGCCGACTGGGAGGTTACCGCTAATCAACAATTTATTCACATACTGTACAATAAAATAAAAACCACTACCGTTAGAAGGATTATAGGTGAAATATGAAGAAGATGTTGGAACATATTGTGGAAATTTTTAATATTGCCAAATTGAAAAAAAACTTTGTGATGAAAAACCTCACTCAACTGCTGATCGTAGCAACCCTTGTATTATCTGGCTGTGCCAATAATATGGAAGGGGAACTGATTGGCGTTCAGGGCCGTAAGCCTTGGTTCCATCCTCAACCGTACGGAACCATCTACGTGCCCACAGGTACATTTCATGCGGGTCAGGCCGATATGGACGTTTTCTTTACCCATAGGGCACCTAACAAGCAGATTACTGTAACTGCTTTTTACATGGATGACACCGAAATTACCAACAACGAGTACAGGCAATTTGTAGAGTACGTTATCGACTCTATGGCTCGCTACATCTTAGGAGACCCTTATGTTTCAGAAGATGATAATGGCAACCAACGTATTAACCGCGATGAGGTTATTGATTGGAACGACCAGGAAATAGTGGAGCAATTAGAAGCCGATATGTACGTGCCTGAAAGCGAGAGATACTACGGACAAGCAGGTGTAGATTCTCGTAAACTTCTTTACTACTACGAATGGATTGACCTAAGAGCTGCTGCACATGCTGCTGAGGGTGCCAAACGTAACGAGTTTATTCGTAAAGAAACCGTTGGAATTTATCCTGATACATTGGTTTGGGTACGTGATTTCACATACTCGTTTAACGAACCAATGACCCAGATGTACTACTGGCATCCAAAATACGATGACTATCCTGTAGTAGGCGTTGATTGGCACCAAGCTCGTGCATTCAGCCACTGGCGTACCGGTTACCTAAATGACTATTATGTGTCTTTGGGTGAGCCTATTGTAACTCCTTTCCGTCTTCCAACAGAATACGAATGGGAATTTGCAGCACGCGGTGGACGTGATGGTAGCATGTATCCTTGGGGTGGTCCTTACACTCGTAACTCAAAAGGCTGTTTCTTAGCCAACTTTAAACCCGGTCGTGGTGATTACCAAGCCGATGGTGGTGTATATCCGGTAAGGGGTTACTCATACTTCCCCAATGATTATGGATTATACGGTATGTCTGGTAACGTATCAGAATGGACTGTGAGCGCATATGCTGATGAATCACATATTGTTACTCACGATTTGAACTCAGATTTGCAATACGATGCCAAAAATGATGAGCCTGCTTCGCTTAAACGTAAAGTTATCCGTGGTGGCTCATGGAAGGATGTGTCATTCTTCATACAAACCGGTAGCCGTGCATTCGAGTTCCAGGATACTGCAAAATCATACATCGGTTTCCGTTGTGTGATGAGCTACATAGGCCGTTCAAACAGGGATAAAGAATAATATAATTAAGCAAAAATTAACTTAACTTTATACTAAGGTTTTGCGTGACAGCGTTAAACCAAAAAACACCTTAAAAAACCAAGTTTTAACCTTTAACAAACACCAAAAAATGAGCAAAAATTTCTTCGAAAGCAAAGCCGGCAAGAACATAATGGCTAAGATGTATGGTATTGGAGCCGCCGTGGTAATCATAGGCGCACTTTTTAAGATCATGCACTGGCCGGGTGCCGACGTGATGTTGATTGTAGGTTTGGGCACTGAAGCTCTTATCTTCTTTGTATCTGCATTTGAACCTCCTCACCAAGAACCAGATTGGACTCTTGTTTATCCTGAATTAGCAGGTATGGAACCCAGCGAGAACACCAAAAAGGTTGAGACCAATAAAGGTACTATTTCACAGCAGTTGGATAAAATGCTAGAAGAAGCAAAAGTTACTCCTGATTTGATTAACAGCCTAGGTTCAGGTTTGAAATCATTGAGCGATAACGTTTCAAGCATGAGCAATCTTACAAATGCTTCTGTGGCTACTTCAGAATATACTGATAACGTTCAAAAAGCTTCAAAATCTTTGGAAGAAGTTAACTCTTCATACCACCGTGCTGCTGACGCCATGAATACTTTGGCTGCAATTTCACAAGGTACTAAAGAATACCAAAGCCAAGTTGAGCATATTACTACCGAAATGAACAGGCTTACTCAAAACCTTTCTAGCCTTAATACTATTTATGGTAGCATGCTTTCAGCTATGGGTAAACAAGGTGCCTAAGCCTTTTTGTAATTTGAAGTTTAACATTTAAAACTAAGGAGTAAAATGGCTGGAGGTAAAACCACAGTAAGGCAGAAGATGATCAACATGATGTATTTGGTGTTAACAGCTTTGTTGGCGCTAAACGTATCAAAAGACATCCTGCATGCATTTCACCTGGTGGAGTTATCCATGAGTAAGTCAGGTGTAAATATTGACGGAAAAAACAAAGACATATTAGCTGCTTTTGCTGCTGATAATGCTAAGAGACCTGAAAAAGTAGGTCCTTACTATAAGAAAGCTCAAGAAGCCGATAAAATCGCTTCTGACTTTATTAAATACGTTGACGAGTTAAAGAAAAAGGTTGAAACTGGTGCCGGCGGCCGTAAAGAAAATAACAGCCCCGAAGCAGAACTTGCAATGAACGATAACATTGAAATGCATGCTAACATGCTTATCAATGAAGGTGAAGGCAAGAAACTAAAAGCTAAAATTAACGAAACCCGTGATAAGCTTTTAGGACTGCTAGACAAAGAAGACCAAAAGCGTATCAAATCTGATTTGATGGCAATTGATGACCCCAAGAAAGCCCCCCAAACATGGGAATCGGAGTTGTTTGAACACTCTCCTGCTGCTGCGGTTGTTACCTTGTTCGAAAAAATCAAAAACGACGCTAAAAATACTGAAGCTCAAGTTTTGGAAACTCTAGCTAAAGCTATTGATAAATCAAGCCAAACTTTTGACAAGGTAGTTGCTAAAATTATCCCAAAATCTGGTTTTGTTATTTCAGGCGGTAAGTTTGAAGCTGATGTTTTACTAGTTGCTTACGATTCAAAACAAAGCAATGATGTAATCATCAACGGAAGTACTATCAAGCCTGTTGACGGTGTTGCTAAGTACGAAACTCCTACTAGTGCCGAAGGTACACAGACAGTTAAAGGTTATATCGATTTCCAAGGTAAAGATGGTGCTCAAAAACTTGAGTTTGAAACCCAGTACACAGTATTTAAAGGTGCTGCTACAATTTCTGCAGACAAAATGAATGTGTTGTACATAGGTTTGGATAACCCTATTTCGATTTCAGTTCCTGGTTTCCCTCCTGAAAGTGTTACTGCTAGCCTAAGTGGTGGCGGTACTCTTAAGAAAACCGGTAGCACAAGCTATATAGCTAATGTTACTACCAGGGGAGAAGTTACCATTAGCGTAACTGTTAAAGACGATAAAGGTGGTTCACGCCCAATGGGTTCAGCTAAGTTCCGTGTTCGTAAAATCCCTATGCCGGTTGCCCAATTGGGTACCTTGCAAAACGGTGCTACTGAAACAACAGGTACTATTAAAGCTAACGCTGTACGTATGATTGGTTCTCTTGGAGAAGGTTTTGCATACGAAGGTGTTAGTTACAATATCATTAGCTATACCTTCCTTTTAGTACCAAAACGTGGTGAAATACGTCAGGTACAAGGTACAGGTGCTACACTTAACGCTGCTTCATCATTAATCAGCAGCTTGAAATCAGGCGATAGGATTATCATCGACCAGATTAGAGCTACAGGTCCTGATGGTACACGTGGTTTGGCCCCTGTGGTTATTACAGCCCGATAAAAAGTATTATGAACAGTATTAAAAAATATTTCGGAATTTTTATCCTGCTTTTTGTTGCAGGGTTTGCCAATGCTCAGCAAAATTTTGAAGACTTCACGTTTTCTCACGATGCTGTAAAAGAACGCAAAGCAATCCCTTACCCAGGTTTGCGTGAAGCCGATGTGGCTTACCAAAAAAGGGTTGAAAGGGTAATTGACACCCGCGAGAAACAAAACCTTTGCCTTACATGGCCAAGGAATCACATGGGTAAAATAGTTTTCGGCAAGGTGTTGGATGGTACTTTGGTTGCCTACCGTAATGATTCTCTTTCATCAGTATTTACTGCTGAGGAAGTTATTGACCGCGGTGCGATTAAAGAGCAAAAGCAAATACCAAACCCCAATAACCCAGACGATATCTACGATTTGATTGATACTGTTATTACCACTGAGTTTGATGCTGAAAAAATTCAAAAGTGGAGGGTAATGGAAGACTGGATTTTCGATACTAAACATAGCGTAATGATTGTACGTATTATTGCAATTGCTCCTTTGTTTAAGCCTATCGCTGCCGGTTTAGAATTACCGGAAACTCCTTTGTTTTGGGTTCGTTGGGATGAAACTCGTGAGAAAGTACTTACAAACCAAGAGATGTTTAACCCCTTTAATGATGCTGCCCGTATTTCAATGGCTCATTTCTTTGAAAAAAGAATGTTTAGCAGCTACATCATTAAGTGGAGCAACGCATACGATTACATGATCCGTGATTACGAAGAGTTTAAAGACAATAGTATGGCTGCCTTGCTTGAAGGTGAGCGTATGAAACAAAAGCTTTTCGAAATGGAGCATGACCTTTGGGAGTATTAATACCCCACATAATATTTAAAGCCATCCCAAACGGGATGGCTTTTTTGTTTTATTTGATTCTGGTAGTTTGGTTTCCATTCATCGAAAAGCCTGAACAAATTCTTTAGTATAACAATAAGGTGTTTAAGGAGGGCGTTATACATTAAATCGCCGCTATGAAAATATAGCTACTCCACTTTAAACCAATTTGTTATGCCTGAATTTTTGAAATACACCTTATGGGGTGTGGTGACAATGCTATGTACTTTTGGCAATGCTCAACCCCTGCCAGAACCTACCCGAGATATTACTGCTACTGCCGTCCCTTATGAGCCTTTACGCGAAGCAGATGCAGCATTCCAATGGACGCTTGAACGTATTATTGATACACGTGAGAAGCAGAATATTGCCCTTAACTGGCCGCAAAACAGTTTAAGTGCGTTGGTTTATCAAGCTGTTTTAACGGGACAGGTTCCCGCCTATAAAAACAATGAGTTTACAGAAATTTATGTAGATACAACAATTCCTACATTAGGACGCTATTGCCACATTGTATATACTCTTTGTCCCGACGCTGTTGACCCTGAGGATTTATGTGAACAAACGATTTGTGAAGAGCCTGATTTGGAGAAAATGACCAAATGGAAGATTGTTGAAGAATGGATTTTTGACAGCGAGCAAAGTAGAATGATACCCCGCATTGTGGGCATGGCACTAATGTATAAACCTATTGTAGCCGGTGTTGAATTGCCTGAGATGCCTTTGTTTTGGGTGAAGTATGATGATTTGCGCCCGCAACTGGTGCAAAATAAGATGTTGAATGTACACAATGAACGTGCTAGCGTTTCCTTCGACCATTTCTTTCAAGGTCGGCTGTTTAGCAGTTATGTAACCAAATACCCCAATGCATTTGATTTACCAATAAGCCAAATGGAAGAGTTTGCGGATAATTCACTGGCCGCCCTTTATCAATCGGAGCAAATCAGATTAAAGCTGATGGAAACCGAACACGATTTGTGGGAATACTAATCAAATAACTTTTTTCATATAAATGCTGGTAACGGGTTGTGTAAGCAGCCCGAACGGCTCCCTTATTTCATATACAAACCAATAACCTTAACTAATAACTAAACCTATGGCAACAGGAAAACTAAGCTTGCGCCAAAAGATGATCAACATGATGTATCTGGTGCTATTGGCCATTTTGGCCTTAAATGTGAGTGCGGAAGTGCTGAAAGCCTTTTATATGATGGAGGTAAGCATGCGCAAAACGGGTGAGAATATCGATGCAAAAAACAACTTCGTGTTACAAAGTTTTGCCGATTTGATGAAAAACCAGCCCGAACGTACCAAAGAATGGGAAGCGAAAGCACAGCAGGGGAGAGTGATTTCTGAAGACTTTGTAAAGTACATTGAGCAATTAAAGAAAGAATTGGCAGATGAAAGCGGCGGCAGAGTTGTTGATGACTCAGGTAAAGAAGCTGAATTAAAAAACAGTGACAATACAGAGAAACATGCCAATATTTTACTGAATAAAGGTAAAGCAGCCGAATTGAAACGACGAATTAATGAAGCACGCGACCGCATGATTGCCTTAGTGCCCCAAGAAGACCGCAAGAATATCCGTACTGATTTATATACCCTTGATGAAAACGGTAAAACATGGGAGGTGATAAACTTTGAGGGGGTTCCCATTGCCGCGGTAATGGCAACTATGACAAAGCTTCAGAACGATTGCAAAAATACCTATGCCGATGTTTTGAATGTGCTTTACAGTAAAACCGGCGTTGGGCCTGTTACCATTGATGTGCTTGAGGCTCATATTGTTCCGAAAAAACCTTTTGTGATGGCCGGTGATAAGTTTGAAGCCGATATTTTTCTTGCTGCATCGGATAGTAAGCAGGCAGCAGAGATAGTGCTTGACGGGCAAACTTATGCTGCTCCAAATGGGATGTTTAACTATTCAAAACAGGCAACAACTCAAGGGGAACAAACCGTAAAAGGGGTGATAAAGGTGAAAGGACGCGACGGTTTGAAAGAATATCCGTTTAGCACTACCTACAATGTTTTTAGCGGGTTTGCAGCAGTATCTGCCGATGCAATGAAAGTACTGTATATGGGATTAGAAAACCCTATTTCAATTTCAGTGCCCGGTGTGCCAACCGATAGGGTTATCGCCACTATCAGTAACGGGTCTTTGGCAAAAGTCCGCGACAATCAATACATCGCGAGGGTAAACGCCAAAGGAAATGTTACGATAAATATTTCTGTACGTAATGATGACGGCTCAATTAAAAGTTTCGGGCAATATGTGTTTAGAGCTAAAACTCCGCCTCCCCCAAGTGCGCAATTGGGCGGTTTAAAACCATCTACTGAATCAAAAGGGGTTATTTTAGCACAAAACAACTTGTTTGCTGTGCCTGCTTACGATATAGGTTTTGCAGGGGTCTCTTATAAGGTAACCTCCTACAGTTGTCTTATCCGCCGTAAGAATGATTTTATAGGGCCTATATCCATAATAGGCAGTGCTGTTCCTCAAAATATTAAAGACCAAATTAACACGCTTAAAAAGGGCGATGTTATCATATTTAGCGAGATAAAGGGAACAGGCCCTTTGGGTGCTAATACAATGCCTGATATTTCTTACACGGTTAGATAGATTTTGCGAAGCTGATAATAAAAAAGGAGCAACCTTGGTTGCTCCTTTTTTGCTTTATTGAATTCTTGTACAGGGCTTATTTACGCGCAAGTATTAGTTGGTAACGCTCTTTTTGTGTGTAGGCGAGAAACAGGTTTAATGCCAGCAACACTATCGACATGGCTACTGAAGCAGGCTCAAGAAAAGCGTGAAATAAGAAAATGTTAAGGGTAATCGGGAAGATTACAACAGTGGTTAGTGGTACAAATTGCCCCGTGATTAATGCAATTCCGCAAATAAGTTCAATCGCTTTTACCAGAGTCATCATATAGCCAGAGCTGAACAGGCCCGTCATGAAGGTTGCTGTTGCACCGTGCATTTCTTGTGCAGGCATCATATTAAAGAAGTACATCAGAGAGAATAATGTAAAGATTGCGCCCAACAGAATGCGGGCTATCGTTGTTGCTTTTTTCATTGTTAAAAAAATTAATGTTGGAACAAAGATGGATGATGTTGGTATATAAAATATATTGGTTTACTTTTGTATAGTAGTTTACAAGAGTATATTTATGGAAACGACAGTAGTTATGGATGGACAGGTGAGAACCAAGGTAGAATGTAAGGCCCACATGAGGCCAATAACTGATACGCTTGAAATTGTAGGTGGTAAGTGGAAACTGCCTATATTGTTTGAGTTGCTGCACCAAGGAACACCTTTGCGCTTTATGGAGTTGCAACGACAAATTGGAAGTGTGACTGCAAAAATGCTCTCTAAAGAGTTGAAGGATTTGGAGGTGAACCAATTAGTTGCACGCAAAGTTTACGCAACAACCCCCGTTACTGTTGAATATGAAATGACGGAGTACGGAAAAACACTTGGGAAAGTAATACGTGCTTTGCACGAATGGGGCTCACAACACCGTGCGAGAATATTAGATGGGGTAGAGCTGCCCATTGAAATAAGCAATGAAGATTGCGAAGGGAACCAAATAAACTAATCCGCATTTAACGATATATTATTAGGCACCGTCTGCTTTCATATTGTGGTAATACCCACTATTTTTGCCGCAAACTGAACGTGTTATGCAAAGAATTATAGAGTGTGTGCCTAATTTTAGTGAAGGCCGCGATATGGCGGTAATAAAGCAGATTACAGATGTAATTGAAGCCGTTGAGGGGGTAAGGTTGTTAGATGTAGACCCCGGCAAAGCTACTAACCGCACCGTAGTAACTTTTGTGGGTGAACCTGATGCTGTGATAGAAGCGGCTTACCAAGCAATAAAAAAGGCCGGTGAAGTAATAGATATGAGCAAACACACCGGTGAGCATCCACGTATGGGTGCTACAGATGTGTGCCCGTTGATACCCGTTG
Organism: Bacteroidota bacterium; assembly: GCA_008933805.1. Classification (NCBI taxonomy): domain Bacteria; kingdom Pseudomonadati; phylum Bacteroidota; species Bacteroidota bacterium. Next base: position 10,750 of record WBUH01000010.1, on the reverse strand, counting down.
CAGGCATCAGTATGGAAGAAACTGCCAAGTATGCTCAAAAATTGGCAAAAAGGGTAGGAGAAGAACTGAACCTGCCCATCTATTTATACGAAGAGGCTCAAGCAGACAAAAACCGCAGCAATCTTTCGGTAATACGTGCCGGTGAATACGAAGGCTTCTTTGATAAAATCAAATTACCTGAATGGAAGCCTGATTTCGGGCCTGCGGTGTTTGATGCAAAACGCGGTGCTACAGTAATTGGGGCACGCGATTTTCTAATTGCCTATAATGTTAACCTAAATACAAAATCAACCCGTATAGCCAACGCAATAGCGTTTGATGTGCGCGAAGCAGGTCGTAACAAACGCATCGGCCACCCTGTATTAGGCGAATTGGTGTTGGATGAAAACGGCGAGCCTGTCCGTATTCCGGGTACATTAAAGGCGGTAAAAGCCATTGGTTGGTACATTGAAGAATACGGTGTGGCGCAAATAAGCATGAACCTTACCAATATGAATGTAACCTCGGTGCACATGGCTTTTGATGAGGTGTGCAACAAAGCTACTGCAAGGGGAGTGAGAGTTACAGGTTCAGAATTGGTAGGATTGATACCCTTACAAGCAATGTTAGAGGCCGGACGCTACTTTTTGAACAAGCAAGGCCGCAGTGAAGGGGTGAGCGAAGAAGAACTAATCTTTATTGCGATTAAATCAATGGGACTGGACGAGTTAGGTCCGTTTAATCCTAACGAGAAAATTATTGAATACAAACTGCGCAGCATAGCCGATGAAAGATTGGTAAACATGACTTTAAAAGAGTTTGCCAATGAAACGGCCAGCGATAGCCCGGCACCGGGTGGTGGTTCAATAGCTGCCTATGTTGGAGCATTGGGCGTGTCATTAGGCGCAATGGTAGCCAATTTAAGCGCAGATAAACGCGGATGGGAAGACAAACGCGAGTTCTTTTCAGAATGGGCTAAAAACGGCCAAGAACTTAAAAAGGCATTGATTGCTGATGTGGATGAAGACACCCGCGCATTTAATCGCATTATGGAAGCATTTGGGTTGCCTAAGTCTAACGACGAGGAGAAAAAAGCCCGTTCATTGGCTATTGAAGAAGCCACGAAATATGCTTGCCAAGTTCCGTATAAAGTAATGGAAACTGCTTACAGCGGATTGGTATTGCTAGGACAAATGATTGAAAAGGGTAACCCCAATAGTATCACTGATGCAGGTGTGGGAGTACTATGCGTGAAAACAGCCGTTCGCGGGGCATACTTTAATGTGCTTGTGAATGCACAGGGTTTAAAAGACCGTGCTTTTGCCGATGATATAAAAGACCGAGCTCAACAACTATTGGCGGTGAACCATGCTAAAGCAGATGATCTTATCGCAAAGGTTGAAGCAGCGATAAAATAAAAAAAAGCCCCAAATCATTTGATTTGGGGCTTTTTTTATGTTGACTTAGATGGGTTTATTGTTTAACAACCCTATGTCTTTCAATAATATTGTTGTTTTCAATCTGGAAGATGTAGTTACCTTGTTTAAGATGTGTTAAGTCTACAACATCGCCGTTAACAAACATCGTCTCTCCTACAAGTTTTCCTTGTAAATCAAATATTTTAACTACTACTTCATTATCCGCAGCATTAGGTGAATATATCGTTACGGTTGTAGAAAATGAGTTGGGGTAAACTATAAAGGTCTTTGCATCAGAGTATACATCACCTATGCTTGTTGAAAATGTTTCCGTAAAAACAGCATTGATTTCAGCATTATTAAGCACCCTATTGTAAATCCTAATGTCATCTAGTGACCCTTTAAAGTAATTGGCAGAGAAATTAATTGAATTACCACGACCAATTTGAAGGCTTTCAGTTGAAGTATTTGATACAAAAGAAGGTGTCGACAAAGAATCTGAAAGAACTCCGTTGAAATATATGCGCATATACCCATCAGATGAAGAATATGAAACCAAAAGATGAACCCATTGGTTTATATAGTCTCTGTATCGTTCTTTAGTGTATACTTCTTTGTTGATAGTAGAGCCCTGAATAAAACATGGCCTAAAACGTGATGATCCATAGGCGATCTCCTCACGAAAATATAAACCAAAAGTTGGGTAATCAGTAGAACCCTTTTTGTAGATAAGAGTAGGGTATGGGTTAAAGCTACTGCTGTCAATGATTTTATACCATACTGAAATGGTTTTGTCGCTAGTAAGATTTAGTAATGAATTGTGGGCAACTGTAATGGCATCGCTTGAGCCATTAAATGATATAGCAGAGTTTGAGTTTCCGAATCGATTAGAAGTTGATGAGGTTCCGATTAGAGTGCCGTCTAATCCATTCGAACTAGAGTCTGATGCATCTCCGTTTAGAGGATAAAATGCAACCAAACCATTGGTTAGGTTTACTTGAGCCGTTAAAAAAATTGAAGCAGAAGTAAAAAGTAAAGCTAAAAGTAGTTTTATTTTCATGTATTAAGAAATTGAATATATGATATGTACAAAGATTGAATATTAATGGCGTTAATACAAATATTAATTATTTGTTTGTCGAAAAATTAGGGTAATGAAAATAGGGATTATTTGATTTCGAATAAACAATGGTTTAAGTTTAGTAATGAGCCCTTTAAGCTGTTTTATTCTTGAATTATTTTTTAAAGGTATTAAATGTAATGAGGATGAATAATCAATTTATATGACCATGCTCACCAAATAACAAACAGCTGCTATCCTGCAAATCTTTTTGTTGAAATGGGGTTTGCCCAGCGTGTCGGTGATTTCGTCAATCAACAGCTTTGTGCTAAAGTTTTTATTCCTCACTACCCGTTTAATACTGTTTCCTAAAGCAAATCCTACCGAGTGCTTATCTCGTTCTGATGAAACATCATTTACAGTATTCACAAAGGCTGAAACCAAGTTACTAAAAGCAAAAATCTCTTCATCCGTCATGTAATTGCTGCAACTGTCAGTTAATCTAAGATTATTGGTTTTAATTATGCTTTCAAGCAAAGCCAGATATGCTTTGCCACTAGTATCAGCCAGCCATCCGCAACTGTCGAGGGCTCTTTCGTAGGGTATAAATGCCTTGTAAATTGTGTCCCCGTAAGCTTTTGTAAGTTGTTTCTCAAACAATGTAAAAGCGTCGTCGGTTAATAATGGACTTGTAATAGATTCTTCAAGTTCATCTGCCGTGTCTGTTTCAGTCAAAAGGGGGAGTTCAGTCAACGAATCGGATAAGGCGGCTAAAAAGCTGTCGTTACCTAAGGTTTTTACTTCAGTGTTGTTTTTGCAGGCCGTAAAAACCAGTAAAAGAAATAATGCTGTTACCCCGCACTTCATTACATCAAGATATTGTGCATAGGCTCAATTTTTGGAGGCAAATCCGTCTCTCCAAGCATTTCCCTAAGGTCAATTTCTATGGTGCGGCTAAGTGCTGATATGGGAACATCGTTGGGTGTTCCCTCAAAAGGATTTTCGGTTACTTCTCCTATCTTCTCCATGGTATTAAACACCCAGCAAACCAACGCGCTGAATGGAACAGTAAGCCAGATATAGTTCTCGCCTATTTTCTCAAACTCTTTTAGCATTCCAAACGGAACAAGAATGATGAACAAACGAACAAAGTATAAGTTGAGTGTAGCAAACTGGCGTGGATAAGGGAAGTTTTTTATGCGCTCGCACTTACCTTGTTGGTCAAAAAAGTCTTTCAGCATGTTCTGCATTTCCACATGGCGCAAATCATCTACTAGTCCTGCTGTATTTAATTTGCCCAATACTTCCGATTGTAGTGTAATTAGTTGCGCTGCTGGATTTTGTTTGCTAAGAATCAGTTGAATCTCTTCCGGCGGTAATACTTTAGCCAGCTCGTCTTCCAAGTTGTTCTCAAGCTCAGGGATGCTGTAATTACTGCGGTATTCAGCATTGTAGTTTACATTCAGGTTTTCCCACTTTCTGGGTTGTCTCAATTGAAATCTCAGGGCTGTAAGCCAGGCAATGTGTCTGTATATTAACCATTGTTGTATTTGCTTTAGTTCCTCTCCGCTTACCGGTGATTTTGCATGATTATTTGTGACAAAATCCTTAGCCATAATACCCCAAGTGCGGCTGCTATTTACAATAGCTCCCCATATTTGTCGTGCCTCCCAGGTGCGGCCATACGTAGCATTGTTTTTAAAACCGATGATAAAGGCCACGGCGGTACCAATAAGTGCAATAGGCAGCCACGGTATATTCAGCCATTTAATGTCGAACACATCGTACAATGTAGCGGGTATGGCCGATAATATTATTATTACAATAATATCCCTACGGGTCCAGTATAAAACTTCTTTGATGCTATAATGGCGACCTGCGTGCATAAAAAGGGTTGTTTTCTCCAAATATATTTAAAACCAGCGTAAATTTTTTTTGAACCTGTGATAGCACTTGCGGGTATAATCTACAAAACCGTAACAAATGAAAACAGTATTAAAAGTAATTTTTTTATTAGCAGTGCTGCATAGCACAGTTATTGCACAAACCCCTGAAACTATACATAGCTATGCAAAGGTGCGTAAATCAATTGATTGGTACAGGCAACAACAGAAACTATGGAAGGGTGAAATAGATAAAAGCCAAACCAATGCAAATGCGTGGCTTAACTACTTTAGAGTTTGTAGGGTGCTGGTACGACTTGATACTACAGACAAACGTACGAATGAAGAAAAGGGCAGCTATTTACACGGTATCGTAAATGATATGGAAAAGGCTGTGCCCAGTAGCTTTGAATATAATTTGGCGCGCTGGATATCAGTAGGCTTAGGAGATATGAGTAAAGTTAACTACTTGCAAAAAGCAGCGGAGCTACAACCTGATAACCCTATGTTATGTTCTGATATGATAAATTGGGGCGAGATAAGCCGCGATATTGCAAAGCGGGACAAGTATGCAAAGCTTTGGTTTACATCAGGTGAAACATCGGCAGGTATGCTTAATTATAATTACAATGTGATGGCCGGTTTAAAAGAAAATGCAATTTTAATAACTACCGGAGATAATGATACTTACCCGATATGGATTTTGCAGGCAGAGAAAGGTTTTAGAAAAGATATTGCAGTAATTAATACCAGCCTGATAATGATTAAAGAATACAGGGATAAGTTATTTAAAGAGTTGGGAGTTGCGCCGCTAACATACGATCCTTCTGCGTCGGGCGAATTGGGAGCAAAATTCAGAAATGAATTATTGGAAATACTGACAGCTAACGAAACAAACCGCCCCGTGTATTTGGCATTAACTGCCAGCAATGAGTGTGAAGGTAAAATGCTGGAGACAAATGCGGCCAACCTTTATCTTACAGGACTTGCTTACGAGTATAGTAAAACAGCACTTGATAATACAGCCTTACTAAAGAAAAACTTTGAGCAAAACTATGCACTTGATTACCTTGATAGATACTTTGTAGCCGATATTTCTATAGATTTTGTAAAGCATATAAATACCAATTATGTGGTGCCGATGGTGAAACTTTACGACCATTATATGCTTGCAGGACAGGTGCAACTGGCTGATGGAGTGAAACAAAGAGTGCTGAAAATTGTTGAAGGCACTGACGAAGAAAATGAGGTGAAAAAATATTTTAAGAAATAAGCCTTGGGTTTATTTAATAAAACATACAACAATTTTACCGATGAGGAACTTATGGGCCTTGTCGGTAAAGGCGTTAAAGCGGCTTTTAATGAGTTATACAACAGGTATGATAAAAAGCTGCACTATTTTATGCTTAAAATATTGCAGTACGATGCCGAGAAAGCCAGCGATTTTTTACACGATATTTTTGTACAGATAATTGAAAAACCCGAACGGTTTGATACCACCAAAAAGTTTAGCACTTGGGTGTATACATTGGCTAAAAATATGTGTTTAAACGAATTGCGAAACAGTGCTAACAGAGCTCGTTTGGCAACAGATGCAGGTAAACAACAGGAAACAATGTACAACCCTGCCTACGTTGCAAAAATGGATGCTTCGCTTTTTGCAACAGAATTAAATAAAATATATACCGAGCTTAGTGAGAAAGAACAATTGATAATTACGTTACGGTTTCAACAAGAGTTATCAATAAAAGAAATAGCTGAAATAATGGATTGCCCTGAGGGAACTGTTAAATCAGGCATTTATTATCTCCTAAAGCGAATAGCTAAAAAAATACCCCACTTTAACCCTAATAGTTAAAATTATGGAAAATATTCCCGCTCATATATATGATTGGATAGAGCATATTCCTTATGAAGTTCTCACTGCTGAACAAAAGCAGGAAGTATTGCAGCATTTAGATAAGGTTGAATATACACAGTTGCATTTGGCGGCTGCGGAAGCGAGACAGTTTTTTGCGACCCAGCCTGAAGCAAAAATTACCAATGTTTTTGTGGCTCTAACGGATAGGTTTGATGAAAAATACGGAAAAAAGAATATGCCGATACTTTTACCACTACGCCTGTGGCAAGCTGCTGCGGCAATTTTATTGTTAGCTGTAGGTTATATGGGATTTTTATTGGTTAATAACCCACCCACAAACAAAGGTACACAAACGGTGTTGCAACGTGATACCGTGTATATCGAAAATCAACTGCCTGCCAAAGAAGTAAAAGTGTACGATACAATATTTATTAAACAACCGGCTGTTGGAAGAGAAAAAAAATCAAACACCACATTGGCTGATAGCTTTGCAACTACTGATTTTGGAACTTACACGGGCACTTTTGATGGGTTGGGTACATTATCCATTACCGATAAAGATGCCCCGCAAAACGCTATTAAAAACCAAAGTATCGAGGGGGATACCTTTATCAGAGAGTTTGGTTTTGTTACGTTGTAGCTCTATGGGGCTTTAGTTTTGTTTTTTTCTGGGTATGATAATGTCAAAATCCTTTTCTCGGATTTTAATCTTTGATTTTCCTCTTCCAAAATAATATAAGATGTTGGGACAAGGTTCTTTTTGTTTTGGTCCTCGACATTTATGTCCAGGAAACAGTTTATATCTGAAAGAGAGGTTGTGTACTCTTTTATGATTTACTATTACTGTGTCTCCTTTAGGAGAAATTGCTTTTACATAAATATAATTATTTTTTATACTGTCCGTTGGTTGACAAATAATGCAGATTTTTACTTTATGTGTTTTCTCGTTGGTGTTTATTGTTGTTTTATATGACCACATTGGACAATCATTGGTAACTCTTACCTCTAATAGCTGATATTTCCTTGGTATCTTTATTGTTAAGTTCTGCATACTGTAGCTACAATCTAGGTTGAAAAAGCCTGGACAAGTAATTTTGAATTCAAGATATTTTTTTCCATTATGAAATACTGTTTTGACGGAAGTGTTCTTTAAGGGTTTCCAAGCTGTAGTTTCTTCCCAAAGGCTCATTGTGCAAGGAGGTTCACAATCTTCCTTAACTTTAATGAGAAATGTTATAGGGTGTTGTAAGCATAAACCATTACATGTTTTAAATTCAAGCATTCCTCCAGAGATAAGAGTATTACCATTAACATCCATGGTGTATATTGCTGAATCACGAAGAGTTTGAGGCTGTATAAATTCAGTTATTTTAATCCCTCCACATTGCAATTGTTCTAACAGTTCACAACGATTCATTATCACAATGGTTCCGTTCGGAAGCGTGAAGGTAGTATCAAAACCGCAGGTATCCCTTATTTCTGTGATTGCCGAAATTGAATCTTGAACAATTGTAGTGATTTCTATTACTTTATTATTTAGTGTACTGGCAATTATATCTACTCGTCTGTTTTTCTGTTTACCGGTCTCAGTTTCATTATCCGATATAGGTTTGTTTTCACCATAGTAGTCCGCCTTAATTTTTGATATGTCAATTCCTTTTGCTACCAAATAGTTTTTGACTGAGGTTACCCTTTTAACCGAAAGACGAATGTTGTATATACTGTCTGCATCAGCATCAGTATTACCCCGCAATACAATTTCCTGTATGTTCAGTTTTTTTAGTGTATCGGTAACTTTGTCGAGGCGCTTTTGATGCTCCTTGCTGAGGGTAAACGTATCAACCTCAAAATAAATACTTGTCTTAATGGTTGATTGCTGTGCCAACAAAGCCGTGGTGGAAAGAAAAAGGGCAAAAAACAAGGCTGGTACTTTCATACTTCTATAATAATCGTAAGAGGGGTTAGATACAATGATTGTTTAATTTTTTTTCGATAAACGTTTTGGTTGGTATCTTGTTTTTTATCAATCAATTAGTATCTTTATTGTACTAACCAAATTGCGTTTTTATGAAAAAACTTCTACTAATTGCAGCAGTGCTACTGTATGTAAGCACTAACGCTCAATTCTTCCAGCGTAACTACGGTATTCCTAACGACCATGATCAGCTTACGCACGGGTTTAATACCAATGTGCTGGGTTTTGGCCATTTTATGGTGGGAAATTCGTTGACAAGCTCGGGAACGATGCCGCTAACAGCAGTAAGAACCGATGTAAACGGGGCACCCTTTTTTGCTCCAAACTTTGCAAACAATTACTTAATTGACGACGGCAGTTTTAACCTGCTGGCAGGAAGGGCACGTTCTTTCGAAATCCCCGGGGCAACAGGCTTTGGTATTGTTGTTGAAGTGAGCGGTAACACCAACGGATTAGCCTATCTTAATTTAGATCCTATGGGTAATCCAACCTTTATTGCATTGCACGCTCCAACTACTGCGGGTCAAACGGCTCTGATAGCCCATGTGGTAGTTAATGATTTAACCAATATGGATGCTATTGTTGTGGGTACCATTATTGATAATAACTTTACTATCGCTCAAGAATACCCATTCGCTTATAGTTTTGATATAGCCACCGGCACTATTAATTGGTCAACCTATTATGACCATGCAACAGGATTTACTCCTGCCATTAATGTTCGGGCACACGATTGTGCATTGTTGCCGGCTTCGGGATGGCTGGGTGTGGTTGGGAAATCAACAGCGCCAGGATTTACTATTGGCGATGATGGCTTTTATATGTTGCTTGATATAACCACAGGCGGATGGTTGGGGCCAAGCTTGATATATGATTGGGGATTTAACGAAGACTTAAAAGCAATTCACTTTTCAACAGCTACGGGCTTATTTGCTACCTGTGGTAATTTCGATTTTTTTGGTCAAAGGGATGTGCTAACAATGTTAATTATACCGCCTCCTGCTCCACCTGTTTGGGGTACGGTAATGCAGTATAATAATACTTTGGGAAATCCCACAAATGTTGAACCTTCAGATATATACACACGAACTTCCGTAACGCCCCCCGGCATGGCTGAATTTTATGTAGCAGGAACTGCCACAGATGGTAATATGCTCAGAACGGATGCCATGGTTTATAAGTTAGATGTTAACTTAAACCCTGTAGGACAGTTTACATACGGAAACCCATTTCCGGGTGTAGGGGTGGATTTGGATGGCTACGATGGAACAGGTAGCGATGGATTGAGCACCTTTGCAAATTTGACCCCCACTGCCATGTCAACAAATATGGACTTTCATCATGTTAAGTCGTATTTTAATGGTCAATCAGGCTGTAATGAAGATTTACAGTTACCCATACTACAGTTGATACCTCCTCCGCTTTTTATTCCTGTTCCGACTAACCCCATACCAAATGTTATTGCAGTTGGCGGAAGCTTAAATGTAACACCAACACCATTCCCAACAGTAGTACCAATGTGCTTCAATACAAGCATTCCTGGGGGAAGCAACGCCAAAGTAGCACCTTTAGAGGAGAAAGCCGACCGTGAGGCCAAAATGAGTCCAAACCCTGTACCACAAGGTGCATCGGCATTGTTGTTAGAAGTGAACACCGAAGTGCCTGTGGATGTTGAGGTGGCCATTTATGATATGTTGGGCAAGCAATACTACAGCGGTATGCAACATCTTAGCAGCGGCGACAATCGTTTGCCAATTAATATTTCAGGTATTAACATGGCGCAAGGAACTTATATAGTTAAAATAACAGGGATTGATTTTAATAAAAACTTAACCTTATTAGTTAAATAATTGATTTTTAGTTTGTTTATAGAACGGGCATTGTTATTAGGCAATGCCCGTTCTATTTATATCTTTTTAACAAAAAATGTATACGGATGCTCGTCATTGCGAGAAAGCCGTCCTCGGCTGACGAAGCAATCCGTTTGTACAGTTCGGAGGGATTGCTTCGGGAGACCTCGCAATGACGATAAATTTTTGTTATTTTTTCACTAATTCGTCATTTAGTAATTGCAATATAACACCCGTTCCCACGGTGTTTTCATTTAATTGTAATTCAAACGAAGTGCCTGCTCCAAGTTTATTAGCGAATAAATCAGTGTCGGATAATTTAACGGTTGCCTCCACAGTGTCGCCCGGAAATATCCATTCTTGGTGTTCAAAAACCTGCTCACAAATGCCTTGCTTATCAATGTAATCAAATGCAATCCTGCACCTAAATCCTGAGGATAACGGAGTTTTTAATCCACCTTTATCGGCAGTTAAATAATTTATTGAAGCGATAAAATCGGGGGATGTTTCAGTTGACATAGACAAAATAAGAAGAGTGCGGTCAGGGGGATTTGAACCCCCACACCCGAAGGCACCACCCCCTCAAGATGGCGTGTCTACCAATTTCACCATGACCGCAGTGAGCGTGCGAAGTTACTAATTTTTTAAACCCTCGTCAACGACCTTTTCTTGGTTAAGTTAACAATTTATTTATATTTGATTTTTTACTAAATAACCTATAGAC